>CAZQPN010000351.1:0-3901 GCA_964595215.1 uncultured Rubrivivax sp.
GCGCTGGCGCGGCTGCTGGCCGCCCAGATGCAGAGCCCGCCGCTGTTCCAGCGCGACCGCACGCCGCTCGGCCCGATCGAGGACTTTCCGCCCGCCGACGCCCAGACCACCCCCGACACGCCGCTCTGAACGGGGTCGCGCGCCGGCTGGCGCGCCCGCTCCGTCTTGAGCGGGGTCAAAGTCGCCCAGGGGACAGCGACCTACATTGGAGACCGTCGCGGGTCAGGAGAGGTGCATGTTCAAGAAACTGCTGGTGCCGGTGGACGGCAGCGTGGTGTCGGAGCGCGCCATCGCACAGGCCGTCGAGCTGGCCGGTCAGCTCGGCGCGAGCATCACCGGATTCGTCGTCGAGGCGCTGCCGGCGCTGCCGACGATGGGGACCCACCTGCCGAGCTACCAGCGCGAGGTGCAGACGCACGAGGCGAAGACCGAAGCCCATGCGCGTCAGGTGCTGGGACGCTTCGGGGAAGTGGCGAGCGCCGCCGGCGTCGCCTTCGACGGCCAGTTCGACCGCAACGACGACGTCGCCGGCGCCATCGCCGGCGCCGCCAGGCGCCACGGCTGCGACATGATCGTGATGGCCACGCATGGCCGCGGCGCCTTCGGCGAGATGCTGTTCGGCTCCCAGACCAAGCGCGTGCTGTCGCTCACGAAGTGCCCGCTGCTGGTGCTGCACTGAGACCGTCGCGCCGCAGCGGCCGGACGGCCGCAACCACCGCCGGCGGCAGCGGCACCGGTCGGTTCGACGCCCGATCGACGTAGACATGCACGAAGTGGCCCTCGGCCGCTGCCGTGTCGTCGTCGTTGCGGAACACTGCGAGCTCGTAGCGCAGGCTGCGGGTGCCCTCGTGCGCGACGCGCAGCCCCACCGTCACGCGGTCGGGAAAGCCGATGGGCGCGAAGTAGCGGCACTGCGTCTCGACCACCAGCCCGACGGTCGGTGATGTCTCGACGTCCAGCGCGCCGGCCTCGATCAGATGCTGGTTGACCGCGGTGTCGAAGAAGCCGTAGTAGACGACGTTGTTGACGTGGCGGTAGGCATCGTTGTCCGACCAGCGCGTGCTGATCGCGGTGAAGTGCGCGTAGTCGGCGCGGCGGGACGGTGCAGGGCGAGCGGACATGGTCGGGTCGGGTCGGGTCGGCCGGCGGGCCGGCGGCAGGCGATGCGCGATGATGCCAAAGCACCCGCCGAGTGCTCGAGGCGCCGTCGGATGCGCCATGACGCCGCCAGCGGCAGCCGGCGGATCGCCGGCGTCCGCCATGCCGCCGGGCGTGCGTTTCGCACGACCGACGCGTGGTCCTGTCCACGCCCGGGTCCGGGGGGATGACGGGGCCATCCCGGCGCGCTAGATTCGATCCCGATGTTCCTTGCCGCCCTCGCCCCCCAAGGCCCTGCCTGGCGCCGTTCGAGCCGGGTCGGGCGCTCGCTGGCGCCATGGCTGGCCGGCCTGTGGCTGGTGTCCGCGGGCGTCGCCGCCGCACCGGTGGACCACGACAGCCGCCTCGGCGGGCCGGACCCGTACGAACTGGCCGCACGCTGGACCATGGCCAGCCTGCCGGCGTCGATGGGCGCTGCCGGCCCCCCGCTGGCGTCCTGGCCGGCGCTCCCGCCGGCCGCCGCGCCCGTGGTGCCGCCTGCGGCGCCGGCCGGACTGCGGTTCACCGCCCTGCCGATGGCCGGTCGCGACGCCGGCGTGCCCGATCCGGGCAGCTATGCGCTGATGGGGCTGCTGCTGCTCGTCGCCGGCCTGGCCGTGCAGCGGCTGCGGCGCGGCCGCACCGCCGGTCAGCGCGGGTTCTCGAAGAAGACGTAGGTCGAGAAAGCGCCGATCTCGAAGTAGATCCGCTTCTCGCCCGCGTCCGCCTCGCCGTTCAGGTTCTCGTCGAGCACACCGTAGCCGAAGCGGTAGGCGCGCGGCTGCTGGTCGTCGGTGCCGAGCGCGGTCGACAGCTTGTCGACCTTCAGGAATCGCCGGACCACCTTGTCGCCGGCGTAGACCTCCAGCACGCCATCGGTGCCGGTCCAGTTCTGGATCTCGCGGAAGATCTGGTTCTGCCGCTCCTGCGTGCAGGCGGCGAGCAGGGCGGCGGCGGCCAGCAGGGCCGCCAAGAGGGTCGGGGTGCGTCTCATTTGGTGCCGAAGATCTTGTCGCCGGCGTCGCCCAGGCCGGGAACGATGTAGCCGTGCTCGTCGAGGTGGCTGTCGATCGCCGCCGTCCAGCATCGCACATCCGGATGCGCCGCGTCCAGCGCACGCACGCCCTCGGGGGCGGCCACCAGCACGAGCGCGCGGATGTCGCGGCAGCCGCGGCGCTTGAGCAGGTCGACGGTGGCGATCATCGATCCGGCGGTCGCCAGCATCGGGTCGACGATGAGCGCGGTGCGCGACTCGAGGTGGCCGACGAAACGCTCGAAGTAGTGCTCGGGCTGCAGCGTCTCGTGGTTGCGCGACAGCCCGACGACGCTGACCTTGGCGTTGGGCACCATGTCGAGCACGCCGTCGAGCATGCCCAGGCCGGCGCGCAGGATGGGCACCACCGTCACCTTGCGGCCGGCGATCTGCTCCACCGCGACCGGGCCGCTCCAGCACTGCAGCGTTGCCGTCTCGAGCGGGAAGTCGGCCGTCGCCTCGTAGGCGAGCAGCCGGCCAAGCTCACCGGTCAGCTCGCGGAACTTCTTGGTCGAGATGTCATGCTCACGCAGCAGCCCGACCTTGTGGCGCACGAGCGGGTGGCGGACCTCGGTGACCGGCATCGCGCCAGTGTAGCGAGGCCCGGTGCAGCGAGATGTCAGCGCGGCAGCGGCGCCTTGGTGCACGATCCCGCCCGGTTCGGATGGGCCGCGGCCACGGTCACGCGGCCAGCAACGGCGGCAGCAGGCCGGCGGCCGTGCCGCGCAGCACGATGTCGGCGGCGTCGTCGATCTCGCTCGGCGCCGGATTGACGATGACGACCCGCGCGCCGGCCGCCCGGGCCTGCCCGGCCAGCCCGGCCGCCGGCCACACCGCGCCCGACGTGCCGACCACGAGCATCAGCTCGCAGGCCTCGGCCGCGCGCTCGGCGGCGCGCAGAGCCGCGGCCGGCAGCATCTCGCCGAACCAGACGACCGCGGGCCGCGCGAGGTTGCCGCAGTCGCCGCAGCGTGGCGGACGACCGGGCCCGGCGTCGGCCGGCGCACAGGCCGGTTGCCTTTGGCACGGACCGAGCCAGCGGTCGGCCAGCAGGTCGCCATGCAGCCGGATCGTGTCAACGTTACCGGCGCGCTGGTGCAGGTCGTCGACGTTCTGCGTCACGACCGTCAGCACGCCGGGGCGCCGCGCGGCGAACGCGGCCAGCGCGCAGTGTCCGGCGTTGGGCTCGGCCCGCCGCACGCCGTCGCGGCGCTCGGCGTACCATTCCCAGACGCCGGCCGGATCGGCCCGAAACCCGGCCTCGCTGGCCAGCGCCGCCGGATCGAAGCGGGACCACATCCCGGTCATCGCGTCGCGGAAGGTCGGGATGCCGCTCTCGGCGGACATGCCCGCCCCCGTCAGCACGCACACGCGACGCGCCTCGCGCAGGGCGTGGCGCGTGCGCGCCAGCGCGTCGAGGGGCTCAGGCCCGTCCATGGCGGCGCTGGCGCAGCGCCTCGTACAGGCAGACGCCGGCGGCCACCGAGACGTTGAGGCTCTCGACCGCGCCCGCCATCGGGATGCGCACCAGTTCGTCACAGGTCCTGCGCGTCAGCTGGCGCATGCCCGCGCCCTCGGCGCCGAGCACCAGCGCGACCGGGCCGGTCAGGTCGATGTCGTAGAGCGTTCGCTCGGCGTCGTCGCTCGTGCCGACGACGCGGATGTCGCGCTCCTGGAGCTCGCCCAGCGTGCGCGCGAGGTTGGTCACCATCAGGTAGGGCACGGTCTCGG
>CAZQPN010000352.1:0-1809 GCA_964595215.1 uncultured Rubrivivax sp.
GCTCGTTCTTGCGGCGCTGAGCATCGGCACGGTGGTCGAGGCGCTGGCGCTCTGGATCGTCGCGCGCTGAAATGAAGCCCCCACGCTCACTGCGTTCGGTGCCCCCCGAGGGGGCGGTCAGCACCTTCGGACCGGCCGGGCGGTGCTGACATGGACAACAACGCCATCCTCTTCCTGCTGGCCCTGGGCCCTGCCAGCGCCGTAGGCATCTACTGGCTCGTGCACCGCCACTATCGCAACACCGACAAGTCACACGCCTACGAACACGAAACCGCGGTCGAGGTGCTGGCCCTGACCGGCACCGAGACCGATCGCAAGGTCGATGAAATCCGCGGCACCCGCTCGACGCGCATCCAAGGCGACAACGTGGGCAACCATCGGCAGCGCGTGCAGCGGATGTAGGGTGTGGACCGTTCCGTAGCGCGAGCGGCGCCCTCGACAGCGGCGACAGGGCGCGCCACCTGGTGCGCGCCGCGCGCGCCGGCTCGGCGATGGCCCGCCAGATGGGCGAGCGTATTGGCTTCCCGCTGACCGGGGCGGTCTCGCCGGCCGCCTCGGCGGACGAGACCGGGCGCTGAACGCCGGGCGGGGCGCTCAGGTGTCGCGGCGCAGGGCCAGTCCCGGCAGGCGTGCACGCAGAGCCGCCAGCAGCGGCGCTGGCGGCCAGTCGGCGCCGATCGGTACCAGGACGCTGCCCGGCGGCGGGCGGCAGATCTGCAGCACCCAGTTGGCGATGCCGGCGGTGGCCAGCGCGTCGGCCATCGCGTGCAGCGCGGCGGCGTCGTGCAGCGCCGGGTGGATGGTGCTGCGGCACTCGTGCGCGACGCCGCTGGCGGCCAGCAGCGCCAGGCTGCGGCGCAGCGCGGTGGCACTGCCGCGCACGCCGGTGACGCGGTCGTGTGCAGCGTCGTCGGCCGGCGGCGCTTTCAGGTCCAGGCCGACCCAGTCGGCCAGCGACAGCACCGCGCGCTGGATGCCATAGCGCTCGCGGTAGAACTCGATCGCCTCCCAGGTCGTCGCCGACGCCTGCACCGACAGGTGGCGCCGCAGGCCCGGATGGTGGCCGCGCGCGTAGGCCAGCACGGCGACGTCGGCGACGATCAGCGCGTCGGCGCCCAGCGCCGCCGCACGGTCGACCGCGCGTTGCCACGGCCCGACGTCGCGCGCGTCGGCGTAGGTGTTGAGCGCCATCAACACTTCGCGCCCGCGCGCGTGGGCATAGCGCACGCCCTCGCGCACCTGCGCGTCGTCGAAGTTCAGGCCGGCGAAGTTGCGCGCGTTGGTGGCGTCCTTCAGCCCGAGGTAGACGGCGTCGGCGCCGGCGTCGACCGCCATCTGCAGTGCGCGCAGCGACCCGGCCGGGCACACGAGCTGCGGCCGGCGCACGGGCTGCGACGGCCCCTTGCCGGCGTCAACCACCGCTGCAGCCGCAGCCGCCGCCGCCTCCGCCGCAGCCGGTGGTCGTGCCGGAGGCAGCGCCGGCGCGCACGCGGCTGATGCGCACCTGCCACTGTGCCGGTCCTGATTCCAGGTACTGCCAGGCGAACTGGCCGCCACGCGTGCGCTCGAACTGGGCCTGCAACGGCATCGGGTCGTGGTCGTTGACGATCTCGAACGCGCCGCCGGGGGGCAGGGCGTCGAAGGTGGAGAAGATCAGCGCGTGCCGCTGCGGCGGTGGTACGGTGGGCACGAAGATGCGCTCGATGGTGGCGTCCATGGATCCCTTCCGGCAGGCAGTGACCTGCGACATTGCGGATCACAGGCTACGCAGGAAGATGGCTGCCGTCCTTAACCCAGTTGAAGAACTGC
>CAZQPN010000352.1:1909-3880 GCA_964595215.1 uncultured Rubrivivax sp.
ACGAAGGTCACCTTCAGGATCACCTTGTATCCGGTCACCTTGCCCTGGTCGATCGTGACCTCCTGGTCCTTGACCCAGGCGCCGACGACGTTCTTCAGCGTCTTGTTGGCCCGTTCGACGCCCTGCAGGATGGCGTCCTGGAAGCTCGTGGCGCTGACGGAACTGATCTCGGTGATGCGTGCAACGGACATGGTCGTACCTTTCGTGCGAAGTGTCCCGGTTCGGCACCAGGACGGGCCTTCAGCGTGAAGCGTCTCCGCCCGCGGGTCTGTGCGCTGGCGAACCTATCCGCGGCGGACGGTCGGCGGCCTCCTCATCGGCGTCACGTCAGTCGACGAGCTCGAAGTCGATGAATCCGCGCTCGACGTTCGTCGAGACGAGGCGGACGCGCACCTGCCGGCCCACCTCGAGCGCCCGGGTGCCCGACTCGAGCCGGCCCTCGGCCGGCGGCGCGAAGATGCGCACCCAGTGGTCGGTGTCGGTCACACCGGTCACGATGGCATCGTATTGCTGGCCGACGTGCGATTGCAGCAGCAGCGCCGCCTCGCTCTTGCGCATGTGGCGCTCGACCTTCCGCACGGCGTCTTCCTGCTGCGTGCAGTGGTCGGCCAGCGCCGCGAGTTCGGGGCCGTCGTACGGCGGCGGCCGGCCCGCGAGCACCGTCTTGACCATGCGCAGCGTGACGAGATCGGGGAAGCGGCGATTCGGCGCGGTGGAGTGCGTGTAGTCGCGCAGCGCCAGGCCGAAGTGGCCGACCGGCGTGGCGCCGGGCTGCTCCACCACATACTCGCCAGAGCCCATCAGCTTCACCACCACCAGCGAGAGGTCGGGAAAGCGCAGCGGGTCGGCCCGGTGCCGGTGCGCGAGGAAGCCCGCCAGCGCGCGCGAGTCGGGCGTGGCCGGCAGCTCCTCACCGTAGGTGCGTGCCAGCTCGACGAGGCGCAGCCAGCGCTCTGGCGAACGCACCACGCGGCGCAGCGAAGCGCCGCCGGCATCGGCCAGGAAGCGGGCGCTGCACTCGTTTGCGGCGATCATGAACTCCTCGATCAGCTGACGCGCGCGGTTGTGGGCCTGCTGACGGATGTCGACCACGCGATCGCCGTCGAAGACGGCGCGCGGCTCGAAGGTTTCGAGCTCGAGCGAGCCCTGCGCGTGCCTGCGCGCGCGCAGCTGCTGCGCGACCTGGTCCTGCGTGCGAAGCAGCGCCTCCAACCCGGGCACGGCTTCCGCTGCGTCGGGCAGGGGGCCATCGCCATCCAGCCAGGCAGAGATCGCGTCGTAGGCCAGTCTCGCCTTGTTGTTCACCCACGCGCGGAAGAGGCTCGAGTGCGCGACCCTCCCGTCCGTGTCGACGACCATCCCGGTGACGACGGCGAGCCGGTCCTGGCCCGGGTTCAGCGAGCTGAGGTCGGTCGAGAGGCGCTCGGGCAGCATCGCGAACACGCGTGCCGAGGTGTAGACGGACGTCGTGTTGAGCCAGGCATGCCGGTCGATGGGCGAGCCCCTGACGACGAGGGCGTCCACGTCCGCCACGGCCACGAGGATGTGCACCGCCCCGTCGGGCAGGGGCTCGCAGACGGTCAGCTGATCGAGGTCAAGCGAGTCGTCGTTGTCGATCGAGCACCAGGGCAGGGCGCGCAGGTCGCGGGCGCCCGGATCGTCGTCGAGACCGGGGCTGGTGATCTTGTCGACCTGGGCCAGGACGGCGGCAGGGAAGTCCGGCTCCAGCCCGCGGTCGGCCATCAGCTCGGCCGCGATGCGGACGAGGTCGCTGCGTTCCAGTCGCTGTGCCTGCGGCATGCGACGCTCCTGTCGATGGCTGTACGGCGCGCCGACGATCAGCGGTCGCGCAAATGGCAACGGACGCGTTCTTCGGCCGTCGCCGTCGCATCCTGCAGGCATTGTCCTGCAGGCGATTCAGCGTTCAGTAGCGCACGAGCTGACCGCCTTCGACCCGCACCCGATCGCCCA
>CAZQPN010000353.1:0-3856 GCA_964595215.1 uncultured Rubrivivax sp.
TTTGCTCTCGAGGGGCTCTCCGACCTCGTCAACACCATCAAGCAGGTGCATGCCAACCTGAACCGTGACCTCGAGATCATCGGCCTGTTGCGCGTGATGTTCGACCCGCGCATCACGCTGCAGCAGCAGGTCAGCGAGCAGTTGCGTGCGCATTTCGGCGACAAGGTCTTCGAGACCGTGATCCCGCGCAACGTGCGTCTGGCCGAGGCGCCGAGCTACGGCCAGCCCGGCGTCGTCTTCGACCCCGCCGCCAAGGGGGCGCAGGCTTACGTCGACTTTGCGGGCGAGATGGTGCGGCGCCTCGGGCGACCCGTTGCTCGCCCGCCCAGCGTGGCCGCCTGACCGTGAGCGCGCTGCTGTCGCGCATCGAGGACGCGGGCCTCAATGCGAGCGCACCGCCGGAGCAGCGGTGGCTGGACGGCTGGCTGCTGCGCCTGTGCCCCGGCACCGCCAAGCGCGCACGCTGCATCAACGCGGTGGCCGACGGTCGGCAGCCGTTCGAACAGCGGCTGCAGCGTGCGCTCGACACCTACCGTGCGCACGGCCTGCCGCCGATCGTGCGCATCACACCCTTCAGCCAGCCCGACCACCTCGATGAGGTGCTGGCCGACCTCGGCTGGCGGCGTTTCGACGACACCCAGGTGCTCATGCGCCCGCTGTCACCCCGGCCGACCGTGCCACGGGGCGCGCCGGCGGGCGTCGGCGCGCCGATGCCCGTCACCCCGCTGGAGTTCGCCGACCTGATCGGCGCCCTGCGCGGCACCCCGCCGCTGCAGCGCCGCGCGCACGCGCGGCGGCTGCTCGCCGCGCCGGTGGACTACCAGGGCTTTGTGCTGCGCGACGGCGCCGCCGTCGTCGCCTGCGGCCAGATGGCGATCGAGGACGACCTCGTCGGCCTGTACGACGTCCATACCGCGCCGGCGGCACGTGGCCGTGGCCTGGCCAGTCACCTGTGCGCCTGGCTGCTGGCGCGTGCCGCGGACCTCGGTGCGCGGCACGCCTACCTTCAGGTCGATGCCGGCAACAGGGCGGCGCTGGCGGTGTACCGGCGGCTCGGATTCGAGCCAGGCTACGCCTACCACTATCGGATGTTCGAAGCGCGCGACGATGTAAGCGCACGCTCTCTTCTCATCGAGACCTGAACGACCGAGGCGCGCCGAGCCGGCCTGGCCCGCCATGCGCTGCGCCGCAGCGAAGCCGGCGCGGACGACCGGGCGACCGGGCGACCGGCTAGAGCGCAGGGGCCGACGCGGCGGGCCCCTGCGCGCCAGGGTCCGCCGACAGCCGGTCTGCCAGCGCGTGCAGCAGCGTCAGCACGTCCGCGGTGGAGCGCAGGTGGAAGCCGGCGGCGGTCGATCGCGGCTCGTCGAGCACCGCCACCGTCACGCCGGTGCCCGACAGGGTGCGGAACGCGTCCTCGTCGGTGACATCGTCGCCGACATACAACGGCACCAGCGCGCCGTCGCCGACGGCCTGCATCAGCCACTGCACGGCGCGGCCCTTGTGCCACGGCACGTCGGGCTGGAAATCGAACACCTTCTTGCCCGCCTGCACGCGCAGGCCCGGCTGCGCCGCGCGCACCGCCTCGACCACGGACTCGACGCGCGGCAGGTCGGCCGGCGCGACCTGCCGGTAGTGCACTGCGAGCGAGAAGGCCTTGCGCTCGACGCGCGCACCCGGCACGCCGTGCAGCTGCCCGGCCAGCGTCGATTCGGCCGCATCCAGCGCGCCGGCGCGCGCCAGCGCTTCCGGATGGCGGTGACGCGATCCGCCGGGCCCGGCGATGTCGAAGCCGTGGCTGCCGGCGTAGAAGGCCTCGTCGACATCGACGCGCGCGCGCACGTCCCCCAGATCGCGCCCGCTGACGACGGCCAGCGGATGCCGCCGAGCGAGGACGCGGACGGCCTCGCGCATCGCCGGGTCCAGCCGGGCGTCCTCGGGGCGGTCGACGATGGGCGTCAGCGTGCCGTCGTAGTCGAGGAAGATCGCCGGCCGACCGGTGCGCAGCCGGGCCACGATCGCGTCCAGCTCCGCCAACGCGTCCGGGCAGGGGGCCGACGCCGCGGGTGTGCCGGGCCGGCCTTCGTCGGCCGCCACGCTACAGGCCCAGCCCTTCGTCGACGCCCAGGTGCACGTTCATGCATTGCACCGCCGCGCCGCTGGCGCCCTTGCCCAGGTTGTCCAGGCGCGCCATCAGCAGCGCCTGGCCCTCGCCGGCGAAGACGAACAGGTCGGCGCGGTTGCTGTCGTTGCAGGCCTGGACGTCGAAGAAGCCGGCCTCCAAGGTCGCCGCGTCGGACAGCGGCATCACCTCGACGAAGCGCTCGTCGGCATAGCGCTCGGCCAGCGCCGCGTGCAGCTGCTCGGCGGTCGTCCCGGCGCTCAGCTGCGACAGGTGCAGCGGCACCGACACCGCCAGGCCCTTGTAGAACGCGCCGACCACCGGCATGAACAGCGGCCGCGCCGTCAGCCCGGTGTGCGCCATCATCTCTGGCAGGTGCTTGTGCGCCAGGCCCAGCGCATAGGGCCGCGGCGCCGCCAGCGAGGGGTCGTCGCCGGCCTGGTACTGGGCGATCATGGTCTTGCCGCCGCCCGAGTAGCCGGTGATCGACGTCGCGCTCACCGGCAAGTCGGCAGGCATCAGCCCGGCGTCGACCAGCGGTCGCATCAGCAGGATGAAGGCGCTCGCGTGGCAGCCGGGGTTGGCGATGCGCTTGCCACGACGCAGCGCTTCGCGCTGGCCGGGCGAGAGCTCCGGCAGCCCGAACACCCAGCCCGGCGCTGTGCGGTGCGCGGTGCTGGCGTCGATCAGGCAGGTGCGCTCGCTGGTGACCATGAAGGCCGCCTCGCGCGCCGCGTTGTCCGGCAGGCACAGGAAGGCGACGTCGGCTGCGTTCAGCAGGCGTGCCCGCTCGGCCGGGTCCTTGCGGCGGGCCGGGTCGATCTGCAGCAACTCGACGTCGCCGCGGCCGGCCAGCACCTCGTGGATGCGCAGGCCGGTCGTGCCTTCCTGCCCGTCGACGAAGACCTTGAATGCCATGACGCGCCCTCCTTGACCACCCGCACGGCGGGAAAATGAACGCTTCAAGGATACGCCATGCCCTTTGCCGATCCGCTGTTGCCTCCCGTCCTCCTGCTGCCCGGCTGGCAGGACTCCGGCCCCGCCCACTGGCAGACGCGCTGGGAGGCCGCCCACGGCGACCGCCGCGTCGTGCAGGACGACTGGTGGTGGCCGCGGCGCGGCGACTGGATGGCGCGGCTCGACGAGGTGCTGCTGGCCGACGAGCGGCTCGAGCACTCGCCGGCGCTGCTGGCGGCGCACAGCCTGGGCTGCCACCTGGTCGCCGCCTGGGCCACCCACAGCCGCCACACGGCCCGCGTCGCCGGGGCGCTGCTGGTCGCGCCGCCCGATCTCGACCGGCCGGACGTCCCGCCGCAGCTCGCGGGCTGGCGTCCGCCCGTGCGCCGGGCGCTGCCGTTCCCGGCGCTCGCCGTGCTCAGCCGCGACGACCCCTTCGGCGATTTGGCGGCGACGCAGGCGCTGGGCCACGACTGGGGCGCCACGGTGATCGACGCCGGCACGCGTGGCCACATGAACGGCGACAGCGGCCTGGGCGACTGGCCCGAGGGCCGCGCCCTGCTGGCCCGGCTGGTCGCCGGCTGAGCGCAGCGCCACCGGCCGGCGGCCCCGGCACTGTGGGCGCTGCCGCGGGCCTCCCGATTGCGCCGACAATCCGCGCCATGGCAACCAAGAAACCCAAGGGCCTGGGGCTCGGCCTGGAGGCGCTGCTCGGACCCAAGGTCAGCGACGTGCCGACGCCGCCCGGCGCACCCACCGTGCTGGCACTCGACCGCC
>CAZQPN010000354.1:0-3843 GCA_964595215.1 uncultured Rubrivivax sp.
GATGTTCAGGTGCACGTCCTCGAGCTCGAGCTTCCACTCGAAGCGCCCGCTCTCGATCTCGGCCGCGATCTCGCCCAGGCCGCGGCGGATGTCGGCCAGGTCCTGGGCGCCGATGATGTCCTGCGCGGCCAGCATCTCGGCGTGCGCCAGGCTGCCGTCGATGTCGGCGCGCCACAACCGGCGGTCGAAGCCGACGCTGGCGGTGTAGCGCTGCACGAGCTCGCTCATCGGTTCGGAGAAGAGGGCGGACCAGGCCTGGGCCTTGTTGGCGAGCGGGTCGTGCGACATCGGACTTCCGGGCGGAGAGACGGAATCCGTATTATCGATGGCGCCTTGACGAGCCCTCGTGGCGCGGGCAGGCTTGTCCGATCATCTGCCAGCAGCCGTCCAGGATCCGCTGGCATGGCTTGCGGGCCGATCCCGGCCCCGACCGATCCACCCTCGACATCGCCACCGAACGCGCGCCGCCGATGCAGCCCTCCGCCGACGACGTCCCCGCCGCCCCGGCCGATCCCGTCGCGCCCCCGGCGGGACCCGCGGCGGGGGCGGCCGCCGCGCGCGGCAGCCCCTTCGCGGCGGCGCGTTTCGATCCGCTGGCCGAGGAACGCGCGCGCGCCGACGCCCACGCGGCGGCGGCGTTCGACGTCTGCCACCCGGGCCTCGCGCTGCGCGCCGTGCTGCTGGTGCAGGGGGTGCTGCTCGCCGGCACGCTGCTGGCGGCGCCCGGCATCGCCGCATGGACGGTGACTGCCGGCGGCGTGGCCTTCGCCGGCCTGGCCGGCACCTTGCTGTGGCTGGTCGCCGTCTGCGCGCTGCGCGCGCCGCTGCGCCGCGTGCCGGCGTCCGGACGCGCGCTCGCCGCACTCGGTCTCGGCGCCGCGGCGGCCGTCTTCGGCGCCTTGCCGCTGGTGGCGCTCGATCTGCTGGCGCTCGGGCCGCTGCGTGTCGCCGGCCTGGCCCTGGCCGGCGCCGGGCTGGCCGCGCTGCTGTGGGCCTGGCTGGACCTGCGCGCGCGCATCTGGCAGCCGGTCGACGCACGCGTGCGGCTGGCCGAGCTGCAGTCGCGCATCCGCCCGCACTTCCTGTTCAACGCGTTGAACACCGCGCTGGCGCTGGTGCGCGTCGACCCGGCGCAGGCCGAGCGCGTGCTCGAGGATCTCGCGCAGCTGTTCCGCGTCGCGCTGGCCGAGGCGGGGGCGTCGGTCTCGCTCGACGAGGAGATCGAACTCGCGCAACGCTACCTGGCGATCGAGCAGCTGCGTTTCGGGCCGCGCATGACGGTGCACTGGGACATCGAGCCCGGCGTCGGCCACGCGCGCGTGCCGCCGCTGATGCTGCAGCCGCTGGTGGAGAACGCGGTGCGCCACGGCGTCGAGCCGTCGCCCGGTGGCGCGCAGGTCTGGGTGCGGGCCGGTGTGCGGCGCGGACAGGCGATGGTGCAGGTCGTCAACACGGTGCCTGCGCAATCCGCCACGCCCGGCCACGGCATGGCGCAGCACAATGTGCGCGAGCGCCTGCGGCTGCTGCACGACGTGGCAGCGCATCTGGACTGCCGGCGCGAAGGCGACCTCTACCGTGCGCGCATCGTGATCCCGCTGTGACGATCGAGCCTGCGACCTCCGCCGTGCCGGCACCGAGCGGCCCGCTGCGCGTGCTCGTCGTCGACGACGAGCCGCTCGCCCGGCTGCGCCTGCGCAGCCTGCTGTCCGAGCTCGCCGACCCGGTGACGGTGGTCGTTGGCGAGGCGGGCGACGCGGGCGAGGCGCTGCGCGCGCTGCAGGCGGCGCCGGCCGACCTCGTGCTGCTCGACATCGCGCTGCCGGGCGGCAGCGGGCTGCAGCTGGCGGCCCGCTTCGCCGACCTGCCCGGGGCGCCGGCCGTGGTCTTCGTCACCGCGCACGCCGAGCACGCGCTCGAGGCGTTCGAGCTCGCCGCCGCCGACTACCTGACCAAGCCGGTGCGCCGCGACCGGCTGCAGGCCGCGCTGCGGCGTGTCGCGCAACGCCGTGGATCGTCCGCTGGTGCTGCCGCGCCGGCCGACGTGCCGACGCTGGTGGTGCACGATCGCGGCCGCGTGCTGCGGCTGCCGCTGTCCGAGGTGCTCTACCTGAAGGCCGAGCTGAAGTACGTCACGCTGCGCACGGTCGGCCACAGCTACGTGCTCGACGACGCGCTGGCCGACCTGGAAGACCGGCTCGGCGACGGTTTCCTGCGCGTGCACCGCAACGCGGTCGTGGCGCGGCGTGCGGTGCGGGCCCTGGAGCGCCGGCCGATGCCCGACGGCGACGCCGACAGCTGGGCGGTGCGCGTGGCGCCGATCGACGAGTGGCTGGCCGTGTCGCGCCGCCAGCTGCCGGCGGTGCGGCTGGCGCTGGCCGACGCGGGGCGTTGACCGCCGGGCCGCGATCGGGCCCGCGATCGGCTTTGGCCCAGGGAAACCGTCGCATGCGTGCATCGGGTCACCGATCTTCCAGGTGCGGCGCGCCGACCGCGCTGGGCGCCACGCCGGGCGGCGCCCCGGCCAGTCTGACGGTGGGGGCCGCGCGCAGCGCCTGGCGCGACGCACTCGCACGTGCCGTCGGCGCCGTCGTCGTGCTCGGTGCGGGGCTGGCCGGCTGTGCGGTGGTTCCGCCGGGCGATCCGGCGCAGGACGCGCGGCTCAAGACGTTCACGCCTCCCGCGGGCCTGGCGGGCCTCTACGTCGTGCGCAGCGACGCCGCCGCGCCGGCGGTGCGCATGGACGTGGACATCGACGGCGTGCCGCTCGGGCAGACCGGCGCCCGAACCTTTCTGTACCGCACGGTCGCGCCGGGCCGACACACGGTCACGGCGTACGCCGAGAACACGGCCACGCTGGACCTTGAGGTCGCCGCCGACACGCTGGCCTTCGTGCACCAGGAGCCGACCTGGGGCATGTGGCAGCCGCGCACCCGGCTGCGTGTGCTGGACGAGGCCGCCGGCCGGCAGGCGGTGCTGGACAGCCGGCTCGCGCCGAGCCTGGCGCCGACCCAGCGCATCGACGTCGCGCTCCAGGCCGACGATCCCGCGTGGGACGGCCCGCTCGATTGCGAGGCGTCCAACCTGTTCGGTCGCGGGCCCTGCGGCGCGCCCGGTGCGGTGATGGTGGCGATTGCGCGCGCGCCGCTGCAGATCGCCTGTGCTGCCCCGGATTGAGCCGGATCGGTAGCGCGGTTCAGCCGGTGTTGCGCAATCCGGCCGCGATGCCGTTGATCGAGATGTGGATGCCGCGCTGCAGCCGCTCGAGGTGCACCTCGCCGGCGCCCCGGTGGCGGTAGCGCCGCAGCAACTCGACCTGCAGGTGGTTCAGTGGGTCGAGGTAGGGGAAGCGGTGTTCTATCGACCTCGCCAGCGCCGGGTTGCTGTGCAGCTGGCCCTGTTCGCCGGTGATATGCCCCAGCGCCTGCCGTGTGCGCTCCCATTCGGCGCGAATGGCGTCGAACAGCCGGCGCGCCATCCGCTTGTCCTCGACCAGCTCGACGTAGCGCGCGGCCACCCGCAGGTCGCTCTTGGCCAGCACCATGTCGAGGTTGGACAGCAGCGTGCGGAAGAACGGCCACTGGCGGTGCATGCGCTGCAGCAGCGCCAGCCGCTCGGCGTGCACCGGCTCGCGCTCCGGCCCGAGGAAGGCCTCGACCGCCGAGCCGAAACCGCACCAGCCTGGCAGCGCGACGCGGCACTGGCCCCACGAGAAGCTCCACGGGATGGCGCGCAGGTCCTCGATCGCGCGCCGCACCTGTCCGTCCTTGGTGTCGTTGGGCCGGGCCGCCGGGCGCGAGCCGATGTTGAGTTCGGCGATCTCGCGGATCGGCGTGGCGGCGAAGA
>CAZQPN010000355.1:0-3822 GCA_964595215.1 uncultured Rubrivivax sp.
TGGCGAAGGTGCTGGTGCCCATGTAGTGCAGCAGCGGCTTGCCGTCCAGGCTGAATCGCGAGCTGCCGTCGGGCATCAGGCCACGCCCCTGGGTGGCGCGGATCGCCTGGCACAGGTTGGTCTTGCGGCTGAGGCAGAACTTGCACTGCCGGCACTCCGGCGTGTAGAGGGGAATGACGTGGTCGCCCGGCTTCAGGCTCGTCACCCCGGCGCCGACCTCCATCACCACGCCCGCGCCCTCGTGGCCGAGGATGGCGGGGAAAAGGCCTTCGGGATCGGCGCCCGACAGCGTGTACCAGTCGGTGTGGCAGATGCCGGTGGCCTTGACCTCGACCAGCACCTCGCCGGCGCGCGGGCCGTCCAGCTCCACGGTCTCGATCGTCAGCGGGGCGCCGGCCTTCCAGGCGACGGCTGCGCGGGTCTTCATACGGGCTCCTCGTTCGGCAAAGGCAAGCCTGCACGATACAACCTCGCGGCGTCCGCCGAGGTGCCGCGCGCCGGCGGCGTCATGCCGCCAGTGGCAGCACGCCCAGGCGCTTGAGCGCCGGGCGGAAGCGGTTGAAGCGCTGCACGGCGCCGGTGGCGCTCATGCCGACGCAGTACTTCGAGCAGCCGTTCGTCGGGTGCTGGTGATGGCGCCTCAGCAGCGCGTCGGCCAGGCCGTGGCCGTGCGCCGACTTGGTCTCGACGATGAAGACGCCCTCGTCGGGGCCGAAGGCGTCCGGCCCGGCGTGAAAGCGGATGCCGCTGTCGATCGTCAGCCGCTCGCCGCCCTCGCGCGCCACCAGCGTCGTGCGGCGGTAGCTCATCTGCAGCACCGGCGCCAGCGGGCGGTCGAAGGGCCGGCCGTACTGCGCCTCGTGGCAGCGGCTGACATGCGCCAGCGCGTGCGCGTCGAGCGTGCCGAACTTCTCCGGCGCGTAGGGCATGCGCTTCTTGACCGTGATCCCGCGCCTGTCCTTGAGCTTGACCTCGACGAAACAAAGCGCGGCGTCGACGTAGCGCCGCACGCGCACCTTCATGCGCTGGCGCCGGCCCTGGTGGTGGTCGAAGTAGCTGCGCCTTTCGGCGTCGTCGAAGTAGCAGGTCTCGTAGGTGAAAGCGCGCTGGCCGTCGATCTCCAGCACGTCGAAGCTCGACGCGAGGTCGGTGACGATGGCGCGCAGCGCGTCCGCGCGCACGACGTACTTGTTGTCCAGCCGCTCGAGCATTGCCGCCTTGGCGTTCAAGGCCTCGAGCGAGACCGGCGCGAAGGGTGCGGTCAGCCAGTGCGGGGTCATCGGGGCACCGTCGGGCTGCGCCCTCCGGCATTCGCCCTCGGGGCGGCCCGGCGGGCTCATCGCATGTCCCCCTTGCGGTAGAAGACGTTGATGCGCGCCATGTCGTTGATGTAGTCCAGTGCGGTGATCTGGTAGGACATCACCTGCACACCCAGGCGCGCGGACAGGTCGGCGCGCATCGCCGCCGGGTCCGACAGCGCGTGGTGGTCGATCTTGTCCAGCGTGATGCGGATGCCGTCGACCGACTGCAGCACGCGCGGGTGGTCGATCGCCCAGGCGCCGGCCACGACCAGCGTGCTGATGGCGGCGACGAAGGGCAGCGTCGTGCCCTGCACCGAGCAGATGACCGCGATCGCCACCGAGCCGAAGAAGTAGGTGATCTCGGTCTTGCCGATCGGCTCCGAGCGCAGCGTGAACATCGCGAGGATGGCGAACAGGCCGAAGCCGGCGGCGATGCCGAACTCGACCGTCGACAGCACGGTCAGCACGGCGAAGATGAAGACGTTGAACAGCGCCGCCGCGGTGACGAGCTCCTTGTCGCGGTAGCGCCGGTAGTACAGCCCGAACACGAGCAGCAGCATCGCGACGAGGTCGATGCCGAAGCGCGCCAGCACGGGCAGGCCGGGCAGGGCGTGCAGAGCGTCGAGGGCGGGGGCGGTCATGGTGTCCTTCCGTGGGTCGGTGGTCGGTGCTCGACGCGGCCGGCGCTGTCACCCGGTCTGTCATCACGCCGTCACACTGAGCGCGGATCGGGCGCGCTGATACATCCACCGCACCGACGGCCTGGCCGCCGGGCGCCGAAAGGACCCAAAGGGCTTGCATGGCCCGCGGCGCCCACCGACCACCGTCGCCGCAGCCGTCCCGCGGGTGGGCGCCCGGGTCCGTCAGGCAGCCAGGCGCGGGTCGTCCGCGGTCGGCCAGGCGCAGGCGTCGACGAAGCTCAGCACCTGGTCGGCCAGGCCGGCCTGCACGCAATGCGCGAAGTCGTGGCCGGCACCCGCCAGCTCGTGCAGCGCGATGTCGGCCGAGACACCGTGCGCCGCCGCGGCGGCGCGCAGGGCCCGCACCCAACGGCGCGCGCGCTGCAGCCGGTGCGCGCCCTGGATCTCGTGCACCAGCGGCTCCTGCCGCAGGTGCAGGTGGGCGTCGCGGTCGCGCCGGCCGACCCACACGCGCATCGGCAGGCGCAGGAAGGCCGCCAGGTCGACCTGGCGCTGTAGCCGTTCGTCGGCCCCGGCCAGCCCGTAGGGATAGGGCCAGTCTGCGCTCGGCATCGTGTACCAGCCGGCGGCACTGAGCCCGAGCGCGGCCACGCGCTCCGGGTGCGCCATGGCGAAGCGGTGGGCGAACTGCGCGCCGCCGGAGTGCCCGAACAGCACCCAGCGCCCGAAGCGCACGCCGTGCCAGCGGGTGGCGTCGTCGACCGCCTCGATCAGCGCCAGGTCGGCACGCTGCGGACGGTCGGGGCGCCTCGGCCGGACGAGCTGCTGGTACTGCCGGAAGTCCCGCTCGGTGAACCACGGCAGCAGCAGCGCGGTCCCGCGCGCGGTCAGGCGCTCGGCGAAGGCCTGCCAGTGCGCGAGCGGCTGGCGCGCGTAGCCGTGCACGCTGACGACCAGCGGCAGCGGCCCGGCGCTGCGCGCGCGTGGCAGCGCGAGCAGGTAGCGCAGGCGGCCCGGGCCGGCGCAGCGATGGACCTCGGGGACCATCAGTGCAGGCGCTCGATCGGGAGGTCGGCGGTGGCCATCCCGTGCCCCTGCCCCGGCACATGCGTCCGCGCTGTCGCCTGCGCCTGCAGCCGGCCATCGGCCAGCACGCAGATCTCGTCGGCCAGCGCTGCCAGCGTGGGGTCGGTCGTGGCGTAGACCAGCGTGCCGTCGAAGCCCTCGATCAGCCGGGCGAGCGCCGCGACCGGATCGCCCGGCAGGCTGGCCTGGGCGTCGTCGATCAGCAGCACCGAGGGCCGACCGACCAGCGCGCGCGCCAGCAGCAGCGCCCGCCGCTCGCCCTGCCCGAGGTTGAGCCCCGCGTCGCGCACCGGCGTGTCCAGCCCGGCCGGCCGCTGTGCCAGCCACGCCTCCAGTCCGGACAGCCTCAGCGCCTGCGCCAGATCGGCTGCCGGCGCGTCGGGCCGGTGGTAGCGCAGGTTGCTGCCGAGCGTGCCGCGCAGCGCGCCGAGCTCGGGGGCGACCAGCGCCAGCCGGCGGTGCAGCGTCCGGCACCCCACGGCGGCCAGCGGGTGGCCGTCCAGGCAGACCTGTCCGGCGTCGGGCGCGACCAGCCCGGCGCCGAGCGCGAGCAGGGCCGACTTGCCGCTGCCGCCGGGCCCGACGACGGCGACGCGGCGGCCGTACGGCAGCTCGAGGTCGATCGGCCCGACGCGGTCGTTCAGCGTCGCGCCACGCCACTGCAGCGTGCAACGAACCGCCACGCGCGCGCTGCCGGTGCGCGCCGGCAGCGCCAGCGGCGCCGGTGCGGCCGGCGCCGGCGCCAGGAACTCCTGCAGCCGCTCGCGCGCCACGCGGGCGCCGACCCAGGCCTC
>CAZQPN010000356.1:0-3799 GCA_964595215.1 uncultured Rubrivivax sp.
GGCCTCATCGGTCTGGCGGTGTCCCGCCGCCGTCCGATGGCGGTGGCCTGAAGCCAGGCGGCACCCACCGTCCGCACGGACGGCGTTTGCAAAGGGGCGCTGCGGCGCCCCTTGCGCTTTGCGCATCGCACAGGCGGGCCGGGAGTCCGGAGGGTCCCGACCACCCCACCTACAATCCCCCCATGCCCATCTCCCCCGTCCCCGAGCTGGTCGCCGAGCTCGCCGCCGGCCGCATGGTGATCCTCGTCGACGAGGAAGACCGCGAGAACGAGGGCGACCTGGTGCTCGCCGCCGAGCACGTCACGCCCGAGGCGATCAACTTCATGGCGCGCCACGGGCGCGGGCTGATCTGCCTGACGCTGACGCGCGAGCGCTGCCAGCGTCTGCAGCTGCCGCCGATGGCCAGCCGCAACGGCACCAAGCACGGCACCGCGTTCACGGTCTCGATCGAGGCCGCCGAGGGCGTGACCACCGGCATCTCGGCCGCCGACCGCGCGCGCACCGTCGCCGCCGCGGTCGCGCGCGACGCCCAGCCGTCGGACCTGGTCCAGCCCGGCCACATCTTCCCGCTGCAGGCGCAGGACGGCGGCGTGCTGATGCGCGCCGGCCACACCGAGGCCGGCTGCGACCTCGCCGGCATGGCCGGCCTGGAGCCGGCGGCCGTGATCTGCGAGATCATGAAGGACGACGGCACGATGGCGCGCCTGCCGGACCTGGAGGTCGTCGCGCGCGAGCACGGCCTGAAGATCGGCACCATCGCCGACCTGATCGAGCACCGCAGCCGCCACGAGACGCTGATCGCGCGCGCCGGCGAGCGCACGCTCACGACGCCGCAGGGCGAGTTCCGCTGCATCGCCTACCGCGACCAGGGCGCGGGGCTGCACCTGGCGCTGGTGCACGGCAGCTGGGGCGCGGCCGACGTGGTGCCGGTGCGCGTGCACGAGCCCTTCACCGCCTTCGACCTGCTCGATTCGGCCGGCAACGGCCACAGCTGGCCGCTGCCGCAGGCCTTGTCGACGCTACGCGCCGGGCCCTACGGCGTGGCGGTGCTGCTGAACTGCGGCGCCGACGCCGAGGTGCTGCTGCCCCAGGCGCTGCCGCCGGCCACCCCGACGCCGCGCCGCCGCAGCATGCCGATGGACCTGCGCACCTACGGCATCGGCGCGCAGATCCTGCGCGACCTGGGCGTGGGCCGCATGCAGTTGCTCGGCAGCCCGCGCCGGATGCCCAGCATGGTCGGCTACGGGCTCGAGGTGGCCGGCTTCGTGGCTCCCGGCACCTGAGATTCAGCGGTCTTCCGCGCCCATCGCTGCTCTTCTTCGCTCTTTTTCGCTCTTTTCAGACCAAGGATCTCCCATGCAAGGTGCCGACAAGGGCACGGCCGGCGAACTCAGCGGCGAGGGCCTTCGCATCGCGATCGTGCGCGCCCGTTTCAACGAGCCGGTGACGCTCAAGCTCGCCGAGACCTGCATCGAGGAGTTGCTGGCGCTGGGCGTGCTGGCGCGCGACATCGAGCACCTGACGGTGCCCGGCGCGCTGGAGGTGCCGCTGGCGCTGAAGGCGCTGGCCGAGGGCGGCGACTGGGACGCGCTGGTGGCGCTCGGCTGCATCGTGCGCGGCGAGACCTACCACTTCGAGCTGGTCGCCAACGAGAGCGGGGCCGGCGTCAGCCGAGTGTCGCTGGACCACCGCCTGCCGATCGCCAACGCCATCCTGACCGTCGAGGACATGGGCCAGGCCTGGGCGCGCGCCCGCGACAAGGGCCGCGACGCTGCGCGCGTGGCCGTCGAGATGGCCAACCTGCTGGAGGACCTGTGATGCCCGCCAGCCCCGCGGACACCCCGGGCGGCGCGCCGCCGGCCGGGCCCAAGCCGGCGGGGGCGCACAAGTCCGGCGCGCGGCCGCGTACCGCACCGAAGTCGCCGCGCCGGCGCGCGCGCGAGTTCGCGCTGCAGGGCCTGTACCAGTGGCTGCTGTCGGCCGAGGACGCCGGCGCCATCGACGCCCTGATGCGCGAGCAGGACGGCTTCGACAAGTGCGACGGCGCGCACTTCGACGCCCTGCTGCACGGCTGCATCGCCGAGGCTGGCGAGCTCGACGCCGTCATCGCGCGCCGCGCCGACCGCAAGACGACGATGCTGTCGCCGGTCGAGCACGCCGCGCTGCTGATCGGCACCTACGAGCTGCGCCACTGCATCGAGGTGCCCTACCGGGTGGCGATCAACGAGGCGGTCGAGCTGGCCAAGACCTTCGGCGGCACCGACGGCCACAAGTACGTCAACGGCGTGCTGGACAAGGCCGCCGCCGAACTGCGGCCCACCGAGTGGCAGGACCGGCAGGCGCGCCGCGCAGTGCCGCGCGACTGAGTTAGGCGCGGCGGGCGGCTGAGCCTACGGGTGCCGCGCGCCGCACGACCCACGCGGCCAGTCCGGCAACCACGAGCAGCGCGAGCGGGGTCGGCTCGGGCACGTTGCGCGGGTCGCCGTCGTCGGCCAAGGCGATCGTCAAGCGAGGTGCGGTCGCAGGGCCAAAGAGTGATGACCGCAGATAAGCCATGTTCTCGCCGCCGCTCTGGCGCTCGATCCAGAGACCGTGGTTGGTGTATGTCCCGTTCAGCCATCCCTGAAGCAACGAGCTGACGTTCCAGTCACGGTATACGTCCAGCTCCTCGCCGAAGGTCAGGCTCGCTACTGGCGTCGGGTCGTACGTCGGCGCAGAACTATTAAACGTAAAGCTGTTGGATGGCGTCCACGCGGACGTGATGCGGAAAATGCTGTAAACGCCCCCGGGGTCCCGGTTCGAGTCCTTGAACAGGCTCAGCGTCGCGGCATCCACCGTCTGCCCGGTATACGCGCTGACGTCGAACTGCACGAGCCCGATCGAACGCGGGGGCACCGTCTCGTCGGAGGCCTTCGGCATGTTCAGAACCAGGTAGTAGCCCCCACCGAACGCGGTGCTTGTTTGGTCCGCATACTGGCTGCCAACGATGGCCGCCTCCTGGCTCGTCGACAGCACCACAGGTGCTGCTGACACGGCCGTGCACGCGGCGAGCAGCAGCGACCCGGGCATGTGGCGGGACAGGCAAAGGGAGACTTGTGTCATCTGGTGATCCTAGGATTCATGCACGGACAGCGCACACGCCGCATCACGGTCTGCAAAGTTCGGGCCAGCACGGTTCAGCGACCGAAAATACCTTCCCTCACAGGCACTTGGCACAGGCCCTTCGGGCGTGGCAAGGCCGTGCGGCCCGGAAGTGCCAATCGAGCCGACAGCGGGTTGACCCTCAGGCCGGCCCCACGTGGGGCAACTTCACCCACTAGACTGCGCGCTGGGCGGCAGTCTCGAACATCGGCGACGTCGCCCTCCGGCGGCCGCCCTGTCGGCCCGGTGCCGCCCCAACCTCACCCGAAGCGCATGCGACTTGCCGACCGCCTCCAGCACATCGACCCCTTCTACGTGATGGAGTGCGCCAAGGCCGCCGAGGCGCTGGCGCGCAGCCCCGAGTGCGACCCGGCCGCGGGCGGCGAGCCGATGATCTTTCTGAACATCGGCGAGCCGGACTTCACCGCCCCGCCGCCGGTGCTCGCCGCCGCCGAGCGCTGCCTGGCGGACGGCCGCACGCAGTACACGCAGGCCACCGGCGACCCGGCGCTGCGCGAGGCGATCGCCGGCTGGTACCGCACGCGCTTCGGCCTGCAGGTGGACCCGGCGCGCATCGTCGTCACGGCCGGCGCGTCGGCCGCGCTGCAACTCGTCTGCCTGGCCCTGTTCGAGGCCGGCGACGAGGTGCTGATGCCCG
>CAZQPN010000357.1:0-3796 GCA_964595215.1 uncultured Rubrivivax sp.
CCAGATGAATCTTGGTGGTCATGGCGTCAGTTCAGGCGCACTTCGCGACCGCGGTTCCACGGCATCTGCTTGAGCACCAGTGCGATCGCGCAGCGGCCGATGAAGGCCACCATGATCGTGCCCAGCAGCAGCACGAGGTAGATCGGCAGCCGCGTCTGCGGCCACAAGCCGAACAGCGTGAACATGAAGTAGACGACCCTGATCTGGGTCGGAAACGATGCCAGGCTCTTCTCTTGCGCCAGGAAGAACAGCACCTGGACGCCGCTGATCGCGATCACCGGCCAGTGCGCCCAAGGCACGCCTGCCACGCTCATCGCGATGAAGACCAGCGTGACGACCCAGAACCACCACCGGATGTCGCCCGGACTCGCCTTCAGTTCCATGCGATCCTCCTCACGGTGCCACAGAGTGCGAGGCTCTCGCACGCTTCACTTCTTCTCGTCGCTCTCGAGCGTCGACAGGTCGCCTTCCGGCAGCCCCAGCTCGCGCGCCTTCAGCAGACGCCGCATGATCTTGCCGCTGCGCGTCTTGGGCAGGTTCTCGCGGAAGTCGATGCTCTTGGGCGCCACCGCCGCGCCGAGCCGCTTGCGGCCGTGGCCGAGCAGCTCGCGCCGCAGCGCATCGGTGGGCTCGAAGCCGGGCTTGAGCGCGACGAAGGCCTTGACCACCTCGCCGACCGTCGGGTCCGGGATGCCGATCACACCCGCCTCGGCCACCGCCGGGTGCTCGATCAGCGCGCTCTCGACCTCGAACGGCCCGATCAGGTGGCCGGCCGACTTGATGACGTCGTCGGCGCGGCCGACGAACCAGTAGTAGCCGTCTGCATCCACCTTGGCCAGGTCGCCGGTCAGGTACCAGCCGTCGGCAAAGCACTTGTCGTAGCGCGCCTGCTCGTTCAGGTAGCCCCGCATCATCGACGGCCAGGGCGTCTTCAGTGCCAGCTCGCCCTCGACGCCGGGCTCGACGATCGCCTCGACGTGGCCGTCGTCGCGCCGCCGCACGACGGCCGCGGTGATGCCCGGCAGCGGCTTGCCCATCGAGCCCGGCTTGATGTCCATCGCCGGATAGTTCGACACCATGATGCCGCCGGTCTCGGTCTGCCACCAGTTATCGTGGAAGGGCAGGCCGAAGGCCTCGATGCCCCAGACCACGGCCTCGGGGTTGAGCGGCTCGCCGACGCTCGCCATGAAACGCAGCGCCGACAGATCCCGCCCGGCCAGCGCCTCGGTGCCCAACTTCATCATCATGCGGATCGCGGTCGGCGCGGTGTACCAGACGCTGACCCGCTCCTGCTCCAGCACGCCGTACCACAGCGCGGCGTCGAACTCGGCCTCGACGACGACGTTGGTCACGCCGCACACCAGCGGCGCGATGATCCCGTAGCTCGTGCCCGTGACCCAGCCGGGGTCGGCGGTGCACCAGAAGACGTCGTCGTCGTGCAGGTCGAGCGCGTAGTGGCCGGTGGCCCAGTGCGCCGTCACCGCCCCGTGCACGTGGATCGCGCCCTTGGGCCGGCCGGTGGTGCCGCTGGTGAAGTGCAGCAGCGACATCGTCTCGTCGTCGGTGTGCACGGTCTCGAAGCGGTCCGATGCCGGGTCGACGAGATCGGCCCAGCGGTGCACGCCGGGGCCGTCGGCCGCGCCGCCGGAACCGACGACGACCACGTGCTTCAGCCCCGGCAGCCGATCGCGCAGGCCGGCGATCTTGCGCTGGTAGAGCTCGGGCGTCGTCACGAGCAGCCGCGCGTCGCCCATCTCGCAGCGGGTGGCGATCGGCTCCGGGCCGAAGGCCGAGAACAGCGGGGTCACCGCGCACCCGGCTTTCAGCGCACCCAGCACCGCGACATAAAGCTCGGGCAAGCGCCCCATCAGCACGAAGACGCGCTCGCCCGGCGCCACGCCCAAGCCACGCAACGCGTTGGCGAAGCGGCTGGTGGCGGCCGCCAGGTCGGCATAGCTCAAATCGACGCGATCGCCGCCCTTGCCGATCCAGCGGATCGCGGTGCGGCCCTCGCGCGGTGTACCGAGGTGGCGGTCGACCGCCTCGTGTGCGATGTTGAGCCCGCCGCCCGGCAGGCCGGCCAGCTGCGTCCGCGCCTGATCCCAGCTGAAGCTGGCACAGGCTGCGGCGTGGTCGACGAGATGGGGCGGCACGCGTGGCGTCGTCTTGCTGATTCGCGCGGGTATCCGCCCCGCCTCGTCCAATGCGCTGGTCTCCGGGTTCATCGGTCCGCCTTTGTCGAAGGGGTGGCCGCGTCTGCCCGTCATGGCGGGCAGATCACGCGCCGATGATGGCCGTTCGCGCACAGGGCAGGTTGATCCGAGTCAAGTCGAGCACGGGGCGCCGCCACGGGTCGACGATGCCGTCGGCCGTCCACGCTGCGAGCCGCCGGAATTGACGCGCGTCAGGCGTCTGCGTGCTGTGCCCGCGCATGATGTCGCTGGCCGGGCAGCCAGGCAGCGTTCACCCGACGACGGCATGCGTCGCATGCGGCGGCTGCGGCCGAGATCGGATTCATGAAACTCCTGAGCGGCGTCGACGCGGCGTTCCTGCACCTGGAGACGCCCCAGACGCCGATGCATGTCGCATCGCTGAGCCTGTTCGACCTCCCGAAGGGCTGCCGCCGGGACTTCCGCGCCGCGGCCAGGCGACGCTGGCGATCGTTGCCGACGCCCACCTCGTGCCCGATCCCGGCACCATCACGCGCCGTTTCCAGCGCGAGTTCACGACGCTTCGCTCCGCCGCCCGACGTGCGGCGCCAGGCAGCCGGCCCGCCACGGCGAAGAAGGCCAAGGCGCGCGCCGGCTCAGCCAGGTCGGTGCCGGGCGAGCCACTCGCGCACCTCGGCGACGTGCTCGCCGACGGCGTCGACCGCCGACTGCAGCCGGTCCGGCGCGCAGCCGAACTCGCGGCACCAGTACCCGACCTCGACCGGGTCCATCGTATTGACGCGCCCCGGGTCGAGCGGGCGGAAGTCGGGATCGTTGAGGGTCATGGCTTCCCCATGGTGGTTGGTTGGATCGATGGCTTCCGACGCCACCGGCTTGACCTGGCGGCCACGGCCCATAGCTACCATGGCGGCGTCGTTGCCGCAAGCCGTCTGCATCATGGAACGAGAAGATCACGTCCGTCACGCCACACCAGGTCGTCGACCGGTCGCCCGAAGAGGCGCGGCACGGCCCTTCCTGTGGGCCATGGCGGTCCTCGTCACCGCCCTCCTGGTCCTGACGGGGCTGCCGGACGCACAGGCCCGGCGCGACGCCCCGGCCGGCCGCGAGGTGACGCCGCGCGGCGCGTTGCTGGCCGACGAGCAGGCAACGATCGAGCTGTTCCGCCGCCTGTCGCCGTCGGTCGTGCACATCACGACGCTGGCCGCGCAGCGCGACCTCTTCTCGCTCAACGTCGAGCAGGTGCCGCGCGGCACCGGCACCGGCTTCGTCTGGGACCGTCAGGGCCACATCGTCACCAACTTCCACGTCATCCAGGGCGGCAGCGCCGCGCGCGTCACGCTGGCCGACCAGACCAGCTTCGACGCCCGGCTCGTCGGCGCCTTCCCCGACCGCGACCTCGCGGTGCTGCGCATCGATGCCCCGGCCGACAAGCTGCCGCCGATCCCGCTGGGCAGCAGCCGCGACCTGCAGGTCGGCCAGCGCGTCTTCGCGATCGGCAACCCCTTCGGACTCGACCAGACGCTGACGACCGGCATCGTCAGCGCGCTGAACCGCGAGATCGAGTCGTTCAACAACCGCACCATCCGCGGCGTCGTGCAGACCGACGCCGCGATCAACCCCGGCAA
>CAZQPN010000358.1:0-3796 GCA_964595215.1 uncultured Rubrivivax sp.
TTGGCGATGCCGTCGTCCATCGCGCCGAGGTCGGGCAGGTCGAACAGGTCGCGCATCGCCAGCCGTTGCTCGACCGTCAGGCTGCCTTCGAGCACGTCCATGCCGCCGAGCGAGAAGTGCACCGGGATCGGCTGCGTGCTGGTGCCAACCTCCAGTTCGACACCATGGTTGGCGTGCAGCAGCGCGAACTGCTCGCGCAGGTAGCCGGCGAACAGCGAGGGGCGCGTCAGCGTCGTCTCGTAGACCCCCGGGGCGGCGACGAAGCCGTAGGACAACCGGGAGTCGGCGCGCGCGCTGCTCCGCGTGTGCACGCGCACGAAGGGGTAGCAGGCGCGCACGCGCTCGGGCGGCATCTCGCCGGCGACGAAGCGCTGCAAGGCCGCCTGCAGGTGGCCGACGCTGGCGTCGTAGATGCGGGCGACCTGTGCCAATGCGGCGTCGGGATCGGCGAAGCGTGCGGGGGCGATGTAGGGAGGCGTCAGCATGGGGCAGGGTCGGGCGCTGCCGAGGCGGGGGTGCCGCGCAGGCCGTGGCCGACGTCGAGGTGGACGGTGCAGCCGGCCAGCCGCACGATGGCGTCGGGGGGCGGATCGACGATGGTGAGCGCGGTATTGGCCAGCTGGGCCGGTGGCGCCAGACCGGCCGGCCAGCGAACGTGATGGCACAGCACGGCCTGGATCAGCAGGCCGTGCGAGACGACGACCAGCGGGCCGTCGAGCCGTGCCCGCCATGCGACGGCGAGCGCCCAGGCCTCGGCGGCTCGGGCGAGGAAGGCCGCCATCGACTCCCCGCCGGGGGGCGCCGCCTCGAAGGTGAGCGGATCGGCGTCGAGCGAGGCCAGCGGCCGGCCGCGCCAGTCGCCGAAGCTGCGTTCGTGCAGCCGCGCGTCGACCTGCAATGCCAGGCCGGTGGCGGCGGCCAGCGCGTCGGCGGTCTGGCGCGCGCGCGGAAGATCGCTCGTCAGCAGCGCCGCTGGCCGCAGCGTCGCGATGCGGCGCGCCAGCGCGGCCGCCTGCGCCTGGCCGCGTGGTGACAGTGGCGTTTCCGCCGGCTGCATGATCCGCCCCGCGTTCAGCGCGGTCTCTCCGTGTCGCACCCAGACGATGGTCATGCGGCAATGCTAGGTCCAATGCGTGACGGCCCGGTGGAGGGCCGCCGCACGCCCTTTCCGGCGGGTTGTCAGGCGACGGACGGCGGGCGGCAGGTCACGCCTCGACGGTGACGCGCACCCGGCCTCGGCCCTCGCGCTTGGCGGCCAGCAGCGCGTCGTCGGCGGCCTTCAGCAGGCTGTCCGGCGAGTCGCCCGCGCCCTCGGTATCGGCGACCCCTGCCGAGAAGCTCAGCCCTTCCAGCACCAGGCCGTCGAGCGTGACCTGCGTGGCCCGCCAGCGCCGCAGCAGGGTCTGCAGCTTGCGGCGCGCGCCGTCCACCGTCGTTCGCGGCAACAGCAGGCAGAATTCCTCGCCGCCGTAGCGGCAGGCGACGTCGCTGCGCCGGCAATTGCCGGCCAGCAGCTCGCCGAAGGCCGCCAGCACGCGGTCGCCGGCGTCGTGGCCATGGCGATCGTTGACGGCCTTGAAGTGGTCCATGTCGATGATCGCGGCCGCCAGCGGCAGGCGCTCGCGCCGCGCCAGTGCGAACAGCTGCGGCAGCGTCTCGTTGAGGTGGCGACGGTTGAACAGCCCCGTCAGCGCGTCCTGCGTGGCCTGCTGACGCAGCGCCGATTGCAGCGCCTGCACCTGCTCGATGCGGCGCTGCAGCTCGGCATTGATCGACAACAGCGCGCTCTGCGCCCGTTCGGTCGCCCGACGCTCCGCCTCCTGCTCGTCCAGGCGCTGCTGCATGCGCAGCAGCTCGGTCTGCAGCGCGGCGGCCTGGTAGCGCGCGCGCGACGCCAGCTGCGCCTGGCGCCGGTGCGTGAGCTGCCAGGCCTGCAGCGCCGCGAGCGCCGCAGCGGTGCGGCCGGCGCGCTGGCAGGCCTGGCTCAGCGCGTCGAAGTACTGCGCGCGCACCCGCAGGCTCAGGCCTTCGGTACCGTCGTCTTCGGCCTCGGCCTGCACCGCCTGCAGCGCCGCCAGCGCGCGCCGCGGCTGGCCCTCGGCCAGCGCCAGCAGCGCGGTGGCGGTGGCCAGCTCGACCCGCTCGTCCGGCAGCCGCGGCGGTGACTCCGTCTGCGCGCGCCCCACCAGCTCGGCGCCGAGCGCGGTCTCGCCGGCCCGCAGTGCCGCGATCGCCAGCGTCTCGTAGTGCGGCGAGATCGCGCCGCGGCCCTCGGCGTTGGCCGGCACGGCCAGCAGCGCGGCGATGTCGGGCAGCGCCTGCTCCGGCCGGCCGAGCTCGGTCAGGCTGACGACACGGTTGATGCGCAGCACGCTCAGCAGGCGCGGGTTGTCGAGGTCGCGGCAGCGGTCCAGACCTTGCTCGACGTGGCGCAGCGCCTCCTCGCTGTCGCCGATCTGCATCAGCTCGTGCGACAGGTTGCAGTGCAGCACGGTGTCGAAGCCGCGCCCGCGGCGCGGGCCGGTGTCGCGCAGCGCCTCGTACATGTAGGCGAAGGCCTGCGCCGAATCGCCGTAGGCCGAGTAGCAGCCGGCGATCGTGTTCAGCAGCACGCCGCGCTGCTCGTGGCGCAGCACGCGCACGCCCTCGTCGCGCAGCGGCAGCACCTGGGCCAGCGCGTCGGCGAAGCGGCCCTGGCGCCACATCGAGCGCGCGATCGTCGCGCGCGCCAGGATCAGACCCGCGCGATCGCCACAGACGTGGAAACAGCGCTCCGCCTTGCGCAACTCGATGGCCGCCTCGGCCGCCGTCGCGTAATACAGGCTGTGCATGCCGGAGGCCAGCCGTCCCCAGCCCTCGGCATGCGGGTCGCCCGCAGCGATGGCGCTGGACACGGCGCGCACCGCCAGCGCCCGTGCCGCCGACGCGTTGACGTGCAGCTGGTTCCAGGCACGGCGTGCGAGGGCCAGAGCGGGGGCTGGGCGGCGGCTTGCCATGGCGGGATTATGGTCAGCCGCGCGGTACGCTGCCGGCAACCGCCCACCACGGCAGGCGGACCGGCCCTACATGCTGCGCCGATACTGCCCGCCGACCTCGAACAGCGCGTCGGTGATCTGCCCCAGGCTGCAGCAGCGCACGGCGTCCATCAGCACGGCGAACACGTTGCCGTTGTCGATCACGCTGTGCCTCAGCCGCTCCAGCATCGCCGGCGCCTGTCCGGCGTGTCTGGCGTGGAAGTCGGCCAGCCGCCGCAGCTGGGACTGCTTCTCGTCCTCCGTGCTGCGCGCCAGTTCGATCTGGTCGGGCACCGGGTCGCCATGCGGGTTGCGGAAGGTGTTGACGCCGATGATCGGATGCTCGCCGGTGTGCTTGAGCATCTCGTAGTGCATGCTCTCCTCCTGGATCTTGCCGCGCTGGTAGCCCGTCTCCATCGCGCCGAGCACGCCGCCGCGCTCGGCGATGCGCTCGAACTCGGCCAGCACCGCCTCCTCGACGAGTTCGGTCAGCTCGTCGATGACGAAGGCCCCCTGGTTCGGGTTCTCGTTCTTCGCCAGCCCCCACTCGCGGTTGATGATGAGCTGGATCGCCATCGCACGCCGCACGCTCTCCTCGGTCGGCGTCGTGATCGCCTCGTCGTAGGCGTTGGTGTGCAGGCTGTTGCAGTTGTCGTAGACGGCGATCAGCGCCTGCAGCGTCGTGCGGATGTCGTTGAACGCGATCTCCTGCGCGTGCAGGCTGCGACCGCTGGTCTGGATGTGGTACTTGAGCTTCTGGCTGCGCTCGTTGGCGCCGTATT
>CAZQPN010000359.1:0-3768 GCA_964595215.1 uncultured Rubrivivax sp.
CGCTGTCGAAGACGAAGCTCGTCGTCTGGTAGATCGGCAGCGCGCGGGCGCCGGTCGCGGCGTCGGGGATCTGCCCGGCGTGGATCGCCAGCGTCTCGGGTTTGAAGGCGCGCTCGGCCATGTCTGCCCGGTCGTCAGCGCGGCCGCTGCGCCGAGACGACGCCGGTGTTCACGCCCGCCCAGTTCAACCCGCCGAACAGCCGCGCGTGCTCGATCTTGGTGCAGCGGTCCATCACCGAGTCGAGCCCGGCGGTGCGGGCGATCGCATCGCCCTCCTGGCTCGTGACGCCGATCTGCTGCCACAGGCAGGTCGCGCCGATCGCCACCGCCTGACGGGCGATCGGCGGCACGTCGGCGCTGCGGCGGAAGACGTCGACCATGTCGACCGGCTCGCCGATGTCGTCCAGGCTGGCGTGCACGGGCTCGCCCAGGATCTGCTGGCCGACGTAGCGCGGGTTCACCGGAATCACGCGGTAGCCGTGCTGCTGCAGGTACTTGGCGACGAAGAAGCTCGGCCGGTGCCACTCGGCCGACAGGCCGACGATGGCCACCGTGCGGCAGGTTCGAAGGATGCGACGCAGGTCGGCAGGATCGTTCATCACGGTGGCAAGCGGGTCATCGGATGGATTGCCTGACTGTAGCGCCCATCCACGGCATCCTTCGCCGTCGCGACCGAGCCAGGCAGAAACATTTGATTCGCCAAATCCAGGACGATACACTTGATCCATGTCCAGCATCGCTCCGAGCCAGCCTGGAGCCCCTCACGGCGTCGAGACGCTCATCGACCGGGCCTACGACAGCCTCAGCCCCGAGTTGCAGCGTGCGGCACGCTGGGTGCGCCAGCATGGTACGACGCTGGCGCTGCACTCGATGCGCACGTCGGCGCGCCAGGCCGGCGTCACGCCCGCGACCATGACGCGCCTGGCGCAGCGGCTCGGCTTCGAAGGCTTCGAGGGGCTGCGGGCGCCCTTCGTGCACCGCTTGGCCGAGGGTCAGGCGGCCCGCGTCCCCGAGCGGCCGAAGCGACAGGCCAGCGCGGTGCCCGACCTGCTGTCGGACCTGAACCGCATGCAGCAGGCCAACGTCGCGGAGGCCCTCGAGCGCAACACGCCGGAGGCCCTGGCGGCCGCGGCCGACGCGATGCTCCGGGCGCCGCGCGTGTTCTTCCTCGGCATGCGGGTGTCGCACGGCGCCGCGTTCCAGCTCCACTACGCCTACTCGCTGCTGGCGGGCAACGGCTACCTGCTCAACCACTTCGGCGGTACGCTGACCGACCAGCTGCTGCAGGTCGGCGACGGCGCGGCGCTCGTCGCCATCAGCCAGGCCCCGTACGCGCGCATGACGGTGGATGCCGTCCATGTCGCGCGCGGCCAGGGTGCACGCGTGATCGCGCTGACCGACAGCCAGCTCTCACCAGTGGCGCGCGACGCCGCGCATGTGCTGCTGTTCGGCGGCATGTCCAACACCTACTTCCACTCGACCAGCGGCGCGCTGGCGCTGGTCGAGACCCTGCTCGCGGTCGTCGCACACCGTGGCGGCGACGCCGTGCGCAGCTACCTCGACATGCGCCAGCGCCGCCTCGACGCCGAGCGCGCCTACTGGGAGGCACCCGGCCGCGTCAGCCCGCCGGCGGTTGCCGCGATCGACACCCGGCGCGCACGATCAATCCCTTCCCAAGCCCCGTCATGACACACATCCTTCACCGGCAGATCCACCATCGCCTGCCCGTGGCGGCTCACGCAAAAGGCGTGACCATCACCGACACCGACGGCCGCGAGTACATCGACGCCTGCGGCGGCGCGGCCGTCTCCTGCCTCGGCCATGGGCACCCGGACGTGCTCGCGGCGATGCACGCGCAGGCCGACCGCCTGGCCTACGCACACACCAGCTTCTTCACCACCGAGGCCGCCGAACAACTGGCCGCGACCCTGATCGAGGACGCGCCATCGGGCATGAGCCACGTCTACTTCGTCTCCGGCGGCTCGGAGGCGATCGAGGCGGCGCTCAAGATGGCGCGCCAGCACTTCGTCGAGATCGGGCAGCCGCAGCGCCGGCACTTCATCGCGCGTCGCCAGAGCTACCACGGCAACACGCTGGGTGCGCTCGCGGTCGGCGGCAACGAGTGGCGCCGGCGGCAGTTCGAGCCGCTGCTGATCCCGGTCACCCACGTGTCGCCCTGCTACGACTACCGCGACCGGCAGCCCGGGGAGACGCCCGAGGCCTACGGACTGCGTCTGGTGCAGGAACTCGCCGGCACGATCGACCGGCTCGGCGGCGAGAACGTGATCGCCTTCGTCGCCGAGACCGTCGGCGGGGCCACGTCGGGCGCGCTGACGCCGCCGACGGGCTACCTGCGCGGCGTGCGCGAACTGTGCGACCGGCACGGCATCCTGCTGCTGCTCGACGAGGTTATGTGCGGCATGGGCCGCACCGGCACGCTGCACGCCTGCGAGCAGGAGGGGGTCGTGCCGGACCTGATGGCGATCGCCAAGGGCCTGGGCGGCGGCTACCAGCCGATCGGTGCCGTGCTGGCCAGGCAGCGCATGTTCGACGCCTTCGCGAAAGGGTCGGGCATGTTCCAGCATGGCCACACCTACCTCGGGCACGCGATGGCCTGTGCCGCGGCGCTCGCGGTGCAGCAGGTGATCCGCCGGGACCGGCTGCTCGAGGCCGTGCAGCGCCAGGGTCACGGGCTGCGGGAGCGGCTGGAGGCGGCGTTTGGCGAGCACCCGCACGTCGGCGACATCCGCGGCCGCGGCCTGTTCCAGGCCATCGAGCTGGTCGCCGACCGCGCCAGCAAGCAGCCCTTCGACCCCAAGCTGCGCACCCACGCGCGGGTCAAGGCCGCCGCGATGGCCGAGGGCCTGATGGTCTACCCGATGGGCGGCACGATCGACGGCGTGCGGGGCGACCACGTGCTGCTGGCCCCGCCCTTCATCGTCTCCGACGATGACCTCGACCGCATCGTCGCGCGCCTGCACAAGGCGGTCGATGGCGCCATCGCGTCCGCGCGCAACGCGGCCTGACGGCACCGACCCAGATCACGGGGTTTACCCGCATGCACCGGACGAAGTGTTGAGGCGGGAGGCTCCAGAAGATACAATTGATTCATTGCAGATTCTTTGCAACAACCGACAAGGAAGGCCTCATGCCCCAGACCCCATCCCTCTTGCGCCGCCACGCCCTGCTCGGCGCCGCCGCCCTCGCACTGGTTCTGCCCGGCGTGCCCGCCGTCGCGCAGCAGAAGTTCATCACCATCGGCACCGGTGGCGTGACCGGCGTCTACTACGCCGCCGGGGGCGCGATCTGCCGCCTGATGAACAAGGACCGCGCGAAGCACGGCATCCGTTGCTCGGTCGAGTCGACCGGCGGCTCGGTGTTCAACATCAACACCATCCGCGCCGGCGAACTGGACTTCGGCGTCGCCCAGTCCGACTGGCAGTACCACGCCTACAACGGCTCCAAGGTGTTCGAGAAGGACGGCAAGTTCGGCGACCTGCGCGCCGTGTTCTCGGTCCACCCCGAGCCGTTCACGGTGCTGGCCCGCAAGGAGGCCGGCATCACGAAGGTCGAAGACCTGAAGGGCAAGCGGGTCAACATCGGCAACCCCGGCTCCGGCACGCGCGCGTCGATGGAGGAGCTGATGAGCGGGATGGGCTGGAAGACCAGCGACTTCTCGCTCGCCGCCGAGCTGAAGGCCGACGAGCACGGGCCGGCGCTGTGCGACAACAAGATCGACGCCTTCTTCTACGGCGTCGGCCACCCGAG
>CAZQPN010000360.1:0-3767 GCA_964595215.1 uncultured Rubrivivax sp.
CGCGACGGCGCGGGGCCCCGCCGCCCGTGCGCGCGACCCTGCACCGGTGGCGCCGGCCGCGCCGGCGCCACCGGGCGCGGCTGCGTGGGCCCAGGTGGCTGCCGCCACGCTGGCGGCACGCTGCCCAGGGCTGTTGGAAGTGGCCATGGACGGGGCCGGTCGGCCCATCGACGTGGAGGTTGCCTGGCGGTGGTGGCAGTGGTTGAAGGCCGGGCCGCCGCAGCCGCGGGTGCTCGAGATCGGGGCGGGTCCGCTGGCCGCCGTGCTGCATGCGATGGTGGCCGGCCTGGGCGGGAGCATCGTGACGGCGTGCGCGGACCGCGATCGCGCGCTGTCCCTGTACGCCCGGCTTCAGGCCGCGGGGCTGGACACCGACGTGCTCCACGTGCCGATGGTCGAGGCCGAGTTCGAGCAGCACGTGGGGCATCTGCCCGACATCGGGCTGCTGCCCGCGGACCCGCAGGGTTACGACGCCGTCGTGGTCTGTGGCGATGTCGCTGGGGCGGCTCCGTCAGATGCGCTGCTGGCCCTGCCGATGGTGGCGCCGCACCTCAGCGGCCGCGGCTTCCGGCTGTGCCTGTGGTCGCCGAGTGATGCGACGCTGCGGCGGCAGGCTCGGGCGCTGTGGCACGGCGCGGCGCCGGAACTGGCGTTCGTCGACGAGGCGTTCGGTGGCGCGGCCCTGTGCGTGCATCAGCACGCCGAGGCGTGACGCGACCGACGCCTGCGACGGGCGGGGACGGGCCGTCACTGCCGGGCCCGGCCGTCAGAGCACGGACAACACCTTCTGGATCACGGAGTGCTGCTGCGCCTCCATGCCGATCCACATCGGCAGCCGCAGCAGCCGGCTGGCGACGTCGTCGGTGACGCGCATGTCCCCGTGTGCGCGTGCGTGCCTGCGGCCGGCGGGCGAGCTGTGGAGGGGAACATAGTGGAACACGCCCTGCACGCCCAGCAGCTTGAGCTGCGCGATCGCCGCCTCCCGGCGCGCCCGGTCGGGTAGCAGCACGTAGTACATGTGCGCGTTATGGCCGCAGTGCTCGGGGACGACCGGACGCCGGAGAACGCCGGCCCGCTCGGCATCGGCCAGGCCTGCGTGGTATCTCGCCCAGGCCGACAGCCGGCGATCGGTGATCAGCCGCGCCTGCTCCATCTGGGCCCACAGGAAGGCGGCGACGATCTCGCCGGGCAGGAACGACGAGCCCAGGTCGACCCAGGTGTACTTGTCCACCTCGCCGCGGTGGAACTGCGACCGGTTCGTGCCCTTCTCGCGCACGATCTCCGCGCGTGCGGCAAGGTCGGGGCGGTTGACCAGCAAGGCGCCGCCCTCGCCGGCGATGACGTTCTTCGTCTCGTGGAACGACAGGGCCGCGAGATCGCCGATCGAACCCAGCGGCCGGCCCTTGTAGGTGGACATGAGCGCCTGCGCAGCGTCCTCGATGACCATCAGGCCGTGGCGCTGCGCGACCGCCAGGATCGCATCCATCTCGCAGCCCACGCCGGCGTAGTGGACAGGCACGATGGCCCGCGTGCGGGACGTGATGGCGGCCTCGATCAGCGACTCGTCGAGGTTCAGCGTGTCGGGCCGGATGTCGACGAACACAGGTACAGCACCCCGCAGCGCGAAGGCGTTTGCCGTCGAGACGAAGGTGTACGACGGCATGATGACTTCGTCGCCCGGCCGCACGTCGGTCAGCAGGGCGCTCATCTCGAGGGCGGCGGTGCACGAGTGCGTCAGCAGGGCCCGCGCGGCGCCCGTCTGCTGCTCCAGCCACCGATGGCACAGGCGGGTGTAGCCGCCGTCGCCCGCCAGGTGGCCCGCGGCATGGGCCTGCGAGATGTAGTGCAACTCCCGGCCTGTCATGTAGGGCCGGTTGAACGGGACCGCAGGTGTGTCCCTGGCCGGCTTCGACGGGGCCGGCGACCAGCGTGCCGGCGCGTTCATTCGGGCCGCTCCTGCGCGCGGTAGCGGGCCTCGAGCTCGAGCAGGTGCTGCCGGCGGGCCTTGATCCGCCGCGCCGGGATGCCGAAGTAGACGGACCACGGCTGCGTCGTCTTGGTGACCATGGACATTGCGCCGACCGCAGTCCCCTCGGCGAGCGTCACGCCGGGCATCACCACCGACTGGGCGCCCACAATGACGTGGCGCTGCAGCAGCACCGGCGCTTTCGTCTCGCGCTTGTAGGCATCGGGGACGGTGGGGTTGGTCAGCGTCCGGCCGCTGTAGTCATCGCTCTGCGTGAACACCTGGCATCCGTAGGCGAGACCGGAGAAGTCGTCCATTCGGATGCCCGTCTCGCCGCCGGCGAGGTTGCAGTGCACTGCCACGTGGACGTTGCGCCCGATCGACACCCTTCCGGACAGGACGCAGAAGTCGTCGATGCGCGCGAAGTCGCCGATGTCGATCTGGTCGGCGTCGTGGATCGCGGCCCGGTCGCTGATCCGGACGTCGCGTCCGAGCGTTCGGAAGCCGAAAGCGGCCAGCTGCTGGCCGGTCAGGAAGGCCATGCGGATCCTCTCGAGTCGGGTCGGGCGGACGCCATGCGGGCGCCGCAGCGCCGCGGCGTGCCGGGGTTTGAACGCACCACGGGATCCATGCGGGCTCACGCGGGCGTCGCGGCCGGCGCCGGCCGCATCGCGATGTCAAGCAGGGCCGCCGTCTGGCGACGACGGGCCGTCCGGCAGGTGAACGCGCCGATGGCCGCGGCATTGATCGACCGCTCGGCCGGCGACAGGGGACGCAGGTGCAGCGCAGACGTGTCGTCCACGATCACGCCGTGGCCCTGCAGCCAACGCCGGGCCGGGTTGGCCGGGTTCAGGAACAGTCGCGCGCCGGCCAGGCCGGCGATCAGCAGGTTGCCGACGGCCTGTTGTCGCACGTGGTTCATGACGACGGTGCCGCACGACCCGACGACCTGCAGGTACTCCCGACGCGGCAGGTAGCGGCGCAGCGGCATGAACATCGGGCCGAACATGTCCTGCCCAGCCTTGGCGACCACGTCGGCATAGGCCGGGTCGCCGTAGCTCAGCGGGACGACCAGGGTGCGGCCGGAGAGGTCGTCTCGCCTGGCCAGCTGGGCGAACAGATCCAGGTGGTTGTTGCTCGGTGTCGCACTGTTGCCGATCAGGATGTCCCGGCCCGTCCGCCCCGGCGGCGCGTCCGCGGCCAGCAGGTCGTCCTCCATCGTGAGGTAGTTCCATTCGAGAAGGCCGGCCCTGAACCATGGCTGGTGCCGGCGCAGCATGGCGTACTCCTGGGGCAGGGTGCTGACGTGGTCGACGCGCGCCAGCGCCAGCCGGTCGGAGGCGGAGGGCTTGGGGTACGGGCGTCCCACCGACAACGCCGACGCCGTCATCTGGCCCGAGCCGCCCGTGCGCGGGCACAGGCGTGCCACCAGGTGACGTGTCGCGGGCAGGAAGAGACCGTCCGGGAAGGCGTCGTTGAGCAGACCGTAGTAGTCGAACCCCCAACCGAGCCAGATCACCACTGGCCCCGGCGGCGTGTCGCGCAGCAGTGGATAGTGGTGCGGCGGAAGGCTGTGCAGGACGACGGCGCCGACGTCCGGTCGGGCAACCCGGTCGGTCCAGCCGGACCGGGTGACGGTCCTGACCCTGCCGTCCGTGATGAACCGGAAGGGGGCACATGCATCGAGGATCAGGTACTCGTGCACGCCCGGTGCCACCGCCTCGAACTCGCGGATGGCGCTGTCGATGAACTTGTCGTCGACGACGAGGTGCAGGATCTTCATGTGGCGCGGCGCGCGGAG
>CAZQPN010000361.1:0-3765 GCA_964595215.1 uncultured Rubrivivax sp.
AGGCAGGACGCGAACCAGGCCACCGCCGTGCCGCGCGCCGACGGCACCATCTGGGTGGCGTTGGTCTGCAGCGTGGCATGCAGCAGGTAGTAGCCGAAACCGGCCAGCCGCACCGACGCCCCGTCAGGGGCCTTCGTGGCACAGCGCCTGACCGCGGCCCGCACGGCGCTATGCTCTCGCCCCCCATGGCCGGCATCCACATCACCGACATCGAGAGCGCGATCAATTTCTGGCGCGAGCGCTCGCCCTCGCCCGACGGCATCACCGCCTGCCCCGAGGTGCTGGCCCTGGCCGAGGTCTACGCCTTGCTCGTCTACTACCGCGAGAGCGAGGCCGACGAGCACAGCATGCCGGCGGCCGCACGCGCCGCGTGGCTGGCCTGGTATGCGAGCACGCCCGACGCGCCGTGCATCGCGATCTGCTCGACCAGCCAGGGCGATCCGGTGTGCACGGGCTGCGGCCGCAGCTTCGACGAGGTCCAGCGCTGGACCGCGATGAGTCCGGCCGAGAAACGCAGCGTCTGGCACCGCATCACCGCCGAAGGCACGGCCTGGCGCTTCAACCGCTACGCCGAGCGGGCACGCCAGGGCGGCAATCGGCCGGCAGCGGACCCGGGGTCGCACGAGCCCGCGGCCGGCGCGTGAGCCGGACGGGCCGCCCCGGGGGCGGACACCGCAGGGCGCAGCCCGCAGGGTCTCCCGTGTGACCGCCAAGGCCTGGGCCGCGCAGCTGGCCGTCGACGGCCGTCGCCTCTACAAGCTCGCCTGGCCGGTGCTGATCGGCCAGCTGGCGGTGATCGGTTTCTCGACCGTCGACACGGTGCTCGTCGCCCGTCATGCGCGCCAGGACCTGGCGGCGCTGTCGATCGGCGCGGCGGCCTACATCACGGTCTTCGTCGGGCTGATGGGCGTGGTGCTGGCGCTCGGCCCCATCGTCGGCCAGCTTTTCGGCGCCGGGCGGCTGGCCCAGGCCGGACGCCAGATGCACCAGGCGGTCTGGATCGCGCTCGCACTGGCGGTGCTCGGCTGCGCGCTGCTGGTCTTCCCGACGCCTTTCCTGGCGATCGCCCAGGCGAGCCCCGAGGTCGAGGCCAAGGCGCGCGGCTACCTGCTGGCGCTGGCCGCGGCGCTGCCCGGCGCGCTGCTGATGCAGGTCTACCGCGGCTTCAACAACGCGGTGTCGCGGCCGAAGGCGGTGATGGCGCTGCAGATCGCCGGGCTGGGCGTGAAGGTGCCGTTGTCGGCCTCGCTCGTCTTCGGCCTGCCCGCCGTCGGCATCCCGCCGCTGGGTGTCGTCGGCTGCGGCATCGCCACGGCGATCGTGATGTGGCTGCAGGCATTGGTGGCCTGGCAGGTGCTCCGCCGCGACCCCTTCTACGCGCCTTTCGCGCTCTTCGGACGCGGCCTGGACGCGCCCGACCGCCCGGCGCTGCTGACGCAGCTGCGGCTCGGCGTGCCGATGGGCATGACCATCCTGATCGAGGTCAGCGGCTTCACGCTGATGGCGATCTACATCGCCCGACTGGGCGTGCTGCCGGTGGCCGGGCACCAGATCGCGGCCAACCTGGCGGCGATCCTGTTCATGCTGCCGGTGGCCATCGGCCAGGCCGGTTTGACGCTGGTGGCTCAGCGCATCGGTGCGCTCGACCTCGCCGACGCCGTCCGGCTCGGCTGGCACGCGGTGCTCATCAGCATGCTGGTGGCGCTGGTGGTCGCCGGCGCCCTTCTGCTCGGCCGCGGCGCGGTGGCGCGGCTGTACACCGCCGACGCGGCGGTGCTCGCGGTGGCGGTGCCGCTGCTCGGCTGGCTGGCGCTGTTCCACGCCGTCGACGCGGTGCAGGCCGTGGCGTCCTTCGTGCTGCGTGCCTGGCGCGTGACGCTGCTGCCGATGTGGATCTACGCCGTCTCCGCCTGGGGCATCGGCCTGGGCGGCGGCTACATGCTGGCCTTCGACCCCTTCGGCGGCATGCCGGCGGCCTGGCGCGGTCAGACCGGCTACTGGATGGCGGCCACGGTCGGGCTGGCGGTGTCGGCGCTCGCGCTCACCTGGCTGCTGGCCGTGGTGTCGCGCCGCCAGCGGCCGCAGGCCGCGCCACCGGCGACAGGGGCAGCGACAGGCTGAAGCAGCTGCCGCCGCCTTCGCGCGGAGTGCAGGCGACCTGCCCGCCGTGACGGGTGGCGATCTGGCGCACGAGGGCCAGTCCGAGGCCGACGCCGCCCTCGCGCTCGGCGTGACCGGGCAGGCGGAAGAAAGGCTCGAAGATGCGCCCACGATCGGCCTCCGGCACGCCGGGGCCGCGGTCGCAGACGACGATGCGCGCCGTGCCGTCGGACGCCGACACGGTGACGGTCACGTCGTGGTCGTCGGCGTCGTCGCCGGTCCGGCTGCTGTCGCGCGGGCCCCGCCGATCGGTGGGCGTCGCGCCCGATCCCTCCGGCCGGCCATAGCGGCGCGCGTTCTCCAGCAGGTTGCGCACCGCCCGTCGCAGCAGCCGCTCGTCGCCGCGCATCATCACGGGCGCGCCGTCGACCGCAGCGCCGATGCGGGCCGCCTCCTCCGCCGCCAGCGCGAGCAGGTCGACCGGATCGTGCGCGACGGCGTCGACCGCCGCGTCGAGCCGGCTCGCCAGCAGCACCTCCGCGACCAGTCCGTCGAGCTCGGCGATGTTGGCCGCGATCTCCGCCGCCAGCGCGGCGCGGCGCGTCGGCGTGGCATCGTCGAGCATGGCCAGCGCCATCTTCAGGCGCGCCAGCGGCGAGCGCAACTCGTGGCTGGCGTTGGCCAGCAGGCTCTGGTGCGAGCGCACGAGCGCCTCGATGCGGCCGGCGGCCCGGTTGAAGCTCTCGGCCACCGCGGCCACCTCGTCGCGCCCCTCGACCGCCACCCGGTGGTCGAGCGCACCGGCGCCGAAGACCTCGACCCCGCGCTGCAGGCTCTCGAGACGGCGCGTGAGCCGTCGCACGACGGGCCAGGCGCCGGCGGCAACGGCGGCGAACAGCAACGCCAGCAGCGCGACCAGCACGAGGCCATCGGGCACGCCCGGCAGGTCCAGCGGCGACCAGCCGCCATCGGGCCGGAACGCACGCGTGCCCGGTGGCGGCCCCTCGCCCCGCCAGCCGTCGCGGCGATCGGACAGGACGGCCTCGTCGCCGGCATCGCCGGGGGCCCTCGGGCCCGGGCGCAGCCGCGCACGCCGCATCACCCGCAGCGTGCGACCGTCGTCGAGGCGGATCGCCAGCACACGCAGCGCCGCCGGGGGCGTCTCGACCTCGCGCCGCGCATAGCTCTCCGAGGTCGCGATGCGCCGCCCGTCGGGGTCGTCCAATGCCAGCGGCAGGCGCAGCCGCTCGGACCACTCGAGCAGGCCGGCCGCCTGCGCCGCGGCCGGCTCGTCGGCCGATGGCAGCGAGCGCTGCAGCAGTTCGCCCCAGGCAGCCACGCGCTCGCCGGCCATCTGCTCGACGCGCACCCGCTCCTGCGCCAGGTGGCGCTGCACCACCCAGCCGGAGACGAGCGCGAAGAGGGCCAGCGCCGCGACGACGGTGACCCAGATGCGCAGGTAGAGCGATCGCATGGCGCGCGGACCGGACGGTCGGATCGGTGACGGCGCAGCGGCCGTCAGTCCTCGTGGTCCTGCCGGCGCGCGAACACGTAGCCGCTGCCGCGCACCGTCAGCACGCGCCGCGGTGCCTTGGGATCGTCCTCGATCGCGGCGCGGATGCGCGAGATGTGCACGTCGATGCTGCGGTCGAAGGCCTCCAGCGG
>CAZQPN010000362.1:0-3754 GCA_964595215.1 uncultured Rubrivivax sp.
CGCTGACCACCTTGTAGGTCGGGCCGATGCGCACCTCGACCGGCAGCATCAGCGTGACGAAGATGGCCCAGAAGAAGAACATCCGGCCGGGGAAGCGGAAGTAGACGATCGCGAAGGCCGACAGCAGCGAGATGACGATCTTGCCGACCGCGATCACCAGCGCCGTCACCAGGCTGACCGTCATCATGCGGCCGACCGGTGCCGTCGACGCCGCGCCGCCGCCGGTGCCGAAGATGGCGTCGCGGAAGTTCTCGACCAGATGCGGCCCCGGCAGCATCGGCATCGGAACCTGCACGATGTCCTGCGCCGTGTGCGTGCTGGCGACGAAGGTGATGTACAGCGGGAACGCGACCGCGATCACGCCGAGCACCAGCACGAGGTGCGAGATCGCGGTGGCCAGGGGGCGGTTCTCGACCATGGTCAAGGTGCAGGGCGCGTCGCCATCAGTAGTTCACCTTGCGCTCGACGTAGCGGAACTGCACCACCGTCAGCGCGATCACGATGACCATCAGCACCACGCTCTGCGCCGCCGAGCCGCCGAGGTCGAGCGCCTTGAAGCCGTCGTAGTAGACCTTGTAGACCAGGATCGCGGTGTCCTTGCCCGGCCCGCCCTCGGTCGCCGCGTCGACGATGGCGAAGGTGTCGAAGAAGGCGTAGACGACGTTGATGACGAGCAGGAAGAAGGTCGTCGGCGACAGCAGCGGGAAGACGATGGTCCAGAAGCGCCGCCACGGGCCGGCGCCGTCGATCGCCGCGGCCTCGATCAGGCTCTTGGGGATGCTCTGCAGCCCGGCGAGGAAGAACAGGAAGTTGTAGGAGATCTGCTTCCACACCGCGGCCAGCACGATCAGCGTCATCGCCTGCCCGCTGTTGAGCAGGTGGTTCCACTCGATGCCCAGGCCGCGCAGCGCATAGCTGACGATGCCGATCGACGGCGCGAACATGAACAGCCACAGCACGCCGGCGACGGCCGGCGCGACCGCGTAGGGCCAGATCAGCAGCGTCTTGTAGGTCGTGGCGCCACGGATCACGCGATCGGCGAATACGGCCAGCGCCAGCGAGATGCTCAAGCCCAGCCCGGCGACCAGCACCGAGAAGACGGCCGTGGTCTTGAACGAAGCGAGGTAGCTCTCGTCGGCGAGCAGGCGGCGGAAGTTCTCCAGCCCCACCCACTCGACCGACAGGCCGAAGGCGTCCTGCTGCTGCAGCGACTGCACCAGCGCCTGGCCCGCGGGCCAGAAGAAGAAGACCGCGATGACGATCACCTGGGGTGCGAGCAGCACCCAGGGCAGCCACCAGCTCTTGAAGCGGACGCGCTTCTCGACCGCCATCGGCGGCCTTTACTTGTTCGCGGCCTGGAACCGCTCCAGCTGCTCGTTGCCGCGCTTGACGGCCGCGTCCAGCGCCTGTTGCGCCGTCTTCTTGCCGGCCCAGACCTGCTCCAGCTCCTCCTCCATGATGGCGCGGATCTGGACGAAGTTGCCCAGCCGCACGCCGCGCGACTTCTCGGTCGTCTTGCGGATCATCTGGTTGACGGCGGTGTCGGTACCCGGATTTTCCTTGTAGAAGCCCGAATCCTCGGTCAGCTTGAAGGAGGCCAGCGTGACCGGCAGGTAGCCGGTGCGCTTGTGACTGTCGGACTGCACCTTCGGGTCGCCGAGGTAGTTGAAGAAGGCCGCCACGCCCTTGTAGTCGGCCGCCGGCTTGCCCGACATCACCCACAGCGAGGCGCCGCCGATGACGGTGTTTTGCGGTGCGCCAGGCACGTCGGGGTAGTAGGGCAGCGGCGCGATGCCGAAGTCGAACTTGGCGTTCTTCTTGATGCTGGCGTAGGTCGACGAGCTGGCGGTGGCCATCGCGCACTCGCCCGAGTAGAAGGGCGCGTCACCCTTGTTGCCGCGGCCGCGGTAGTGGAACAGCCCCTGCTGCGCCATGTTGGCCAGGTTCTCGATGTGGCGCACGTGCAGCGGGCTGTTGAACGCCAGCCGCGCGCCGGTGCCGCCGAAGCCGTTGTTCTGGGTCGCGAACAGCGTGTTGTGCCAGGTCGAGAAGCTCTCGAGCTGGGTCCAAGTCTGCCAGCTGGTCGTGAACGGGCAGGCCACGCCCGAGGCCTTCAGCTTGGCCGCCATGCCGACCAGCTCGGGCCAGGTCGTGGGCGGCGTATTCGGGTCCAGCCCGGCCTTCTTGAACAGGTCCTTGTTGTAGTTCAGCACCGTGGTGGAGCTGTTGAAAGGGTAGCTCAGCATCTGCCCGTTGGGCGCGGTGTAGAAGCCGACCACGGCCGGGATGTAGGCCGAGGGGTCGAACTTGTAGCCGGCGTCGGCCAGCACCTTGCCGACCGGCACGACGGCACCCTTGGCCGCCATCATCGTCGCCGTGCCGACCTCGAACACCTGCAGGATGTGCGGCGCGTTGCCGGCGCGGAAGGCGGCGATCGACGCCGTCATCGATTCGTCGTAGGTGCCCCTGTAGGTGGGCACGATCTTCCAGTCCTTCTGGCTGGCGTTGAAGCCGTTGGCGATGTCGACGACCCAGTCGTTCAGGCCTCCGGTCATCGAGTGCCACCACTGGATCTCCTGCTGCGCGTGGGCGGGGAGGGCGAAGCCGGCGGCGAGCGCGGCGGCCGCGACGATCGATTTCAGTTGCATGACGTCTCCATGACAGATCAGGGCCCCGGTCGGGGCGGAACGATCATTGTTCGGGGTGTTTGTGACAGCCGCGTTTCTGTCATGCGCCCCCTGCCGCGGCCATCCGGACAAACCCCCTCGGCGAGTGCCGCTTCACGGCCCGGACCGGGGTCGCGAATGCTGCACTGCGGTAGCATTCCCCGCTAATCATGAACGCACCCCTTGCGCTCCAGCCGATCGCGGCCACCGCGGCGCCGACCGGCACCGACGGCGTGCGGCTGCGCGAGATCCCCTACAACTACACCTCGCTGTCGGACCGCGAGATCGTGCTGCGCCTGCTCGGCGCGCGCGCCTGGGAGCTGCTCGACCGCCTGCGCCAGGAGCGCCGCACCGGCCGCTCGGCGCGCATGCTGTACGAGGTGCTGGGCGACATCTGGGTCGTCCAGCGCAACCCCTACCTCGAGGACGACCTGCTGTCCAGCGCGAAGCGGCGCGGCCAGCTGATCGATGCATTGCACCACCGGCTGTCCGAGGTCGAGAAGCGGCGCACGCCGGACGAGGACGCCGAGCGCGACGCGCTGGTCGGCGAGTTGCTGCTGGCCGCCTTCGACGCCGTGCAGCGCTTCGCGCGCCGCTTCGACGACGTCGGCGCGTTGCGCCAGCGCACGCGGCGCGCGCTCGGTCGCGTCACCGCGAAGGACAACATCAAGTTCGATGGCCTGAGCCGCGTCGCGCACGTGACCGACGCCACCGACTGGCGCGTCGAGATGCCCTTCGTCGTGCTGACGCCCGACAGCGAGGCCGAGATGGCCGCGCTCGTCAAGGGCTGCATCGAGCTCGGGCTGACCATCATCCCGCGCGGCGGCGGCACCGGCTACACCGGCGGCGCAGTGCCGCTGACGTGGAAGAGCGCGGTCATCAACACCGAGAAGCTCGAGGCGATGACCGAGGTCGAGTGGGTCGAGCTGCCCGGCGTCGGCGCCAAGGTGCCCACCGTCTGGACCGAGGCCGGTGTCGTCACCCAGCGTGTGGCCGACGCCGCCGACCGCGCCGGCCATGTCTTTGCCGTCGACCCGACGAGCGCGGAGGCCAGCTGCATCGGCGGCAACATCGCGATGAACGCCGGC
>CAZQPN010000363.1:0-3747 GCA_964595215.1 uncultured Rubrivivax sp.
GCAGCGGGTTGATGTCGAGCTCGGCCAGCTCGGGCAGCTCGGCCAGCAGCTGCGACACGGCCGTCAGCACGCCCAGCACGCCGTCCATGTCCACCGGCGGCACGTCGCGCCAGCCGCGCAGCAGCCGGGCCACGCGCGTGCGCTCGACGAGCGCGTGCGCCAGCGAGCGGTTCAGCGGCGGCAGGGCGAGCGCGCGGTCGGCTACCACCTCGACCGCGGTGCCGCCCTGACCGAACAGCATCACCGGCCCGAACAGGCTGTCGATGCTGGCGCCGACGATGAGTTCCTGCGCCTGCGCCCGGCGCACCATCGCCTGCACGGTGAAGCCTTCGAGCTCGGCCTGCGGCTGCGCCGCGCGCACGCGTTCCAGCATCGTGTCGGCGGCCTGGCGCACGGCGTCGGCGTCGTGCAGGTCGAGCACGACGCCGCCGACGTCGCTCTTGTGCGTGATCTGCGGCGACAGGATCTTCAGCGCCACCGGGAACCCGATCTCGGCCGCCAGCTCGGCGGCGGCGTCGGGGTCGGCCGGGCAGGTGCGCGTGGCCGCCACCGGGATGCCGCAGGCCGCCAGCAGCGCCTTCGCCTCCGGCTCGCTCAGCCACTCGCGGCCCTCGGCCAGCGCGGCGTCGACGAGGCGTCGGATCGCCGGCAGGTCGGGCGCAACGTCGTGCACCGCGGCCGGCGGGGCCTCGATCAGCTGCGCCTGGTTGCGCCGGTAGGTCGCCAGCATGGCGGCCGCCTGCACCGCCTGTTCGGGCGTGTCGTAGCAGGCGATGCCGGCGGCCTGGAAGCGCTGGCGCGCCTCGGCCACGGCGCGATCCCCCAGCCAGCAGCCCAGCACGCGCGACGCCGCCGGCTGCAGCAGCGGCACCAGCGCCTCGGCGATGGCCTGGCTCGGCACGATGGCGGTCGGCGCGTGCATGAACAGCAACAGGCCGCTGCCCGGGTCGGCGAGCAGCGCCTCGAAGGCCGCGCGGTAGCGCTCCACCGGCGCGTCGCCGATCAGGTCGACCGGATTCGCGTGCGACCAGTGCGCGGGCAGCGCGGCGTCGAGCGCGGCGCGCACCGTGTCCGACAGCGGCGCCAGCGCCAACCCGGCGGCGGACACGGCGTCGGCCGCCAGCACGCCGGCACCACCGCCGTTGGTCACCAGCGTCAGCGGCGCGGTCTCGCCCTGCGTCGCGCCGGCCGGTGCACCGGCCAGCCGGGCCAGCGTCTCGGCGGCGGTGAAGAGATCGAGCAGCGTGTCCACGCGCAGCATGCCGGCGCGCCGGATGGCGGCGTCGAAGACGGCGTCGGAGCCGGCCAGCGCCCCTGTGTGCGACGCCGCCGCCTGCTGCCCGGCGGCCGAGCGCCCCGCCTTGACGACGATGACCGGCTTGTTGCGCGCCGCCGCGCGCGCCGCCGACATGAACTTGCGCGACTCGTCGATCGACTCGATGTAGAGCAGGATGGCGCGCGTCTTGGCGTCGTGCGCCAGCCAGTCGAGCATGTCGCCGAAGTCGACGTCGGCGTGCTCGCCGAGCGATACGAAGTGCGAGAAGCCGAAGCCGCGCCCGCCGGCCCAGTCCAGCAAGGCGGTCACCAGCGCGCCCGACTGCGAGACGAAGGCCAGCGAGCCCGGGGCCGCCCCGACGTGCGCGAAGCTCGCGTTCAGGCCGATGTGCGGCGCCAGCAGCCCCAGGCAGTTGGGGCCGAGCAGGCGCAGCAGGTGCGGCCGGGCGGCGTCGCGCAGCGCCTGGCGCCCGGTCTTGTCGAAGCCGGCGCTGAGCACGACGGCGGCGCGCGTGCCGCGCGCGCCGAGCTCGGCGATCAGCCCCGGCACGGTCGCCGCCGGCGTGCAGATCACGGCCAGCTCGGGCGCCTGCGGCAGTTCGGCGACGGTGGCGAACACCGGCACGCCGTCGAGATCGCGGCGCTTCGGGTTGACCGGCCACAGCGGCCCGGCAAAGCCACCGCCGCGCAGATTGCGCCAGACCGTGGCGCCGACACTTCCCGGCCGGTCGGAGGCGCCGAAGACAGCCACCGAGGCGGGGTCGAAGAGGGAGTCGAGGTTTCGGATGCTCATGCGGCGATGATGCCCGGCGTGCATGACCCCGTCACGGCGACTATCTTGATCGTCGTCAAGTCTGATGCGGGTACCGTGCGCATCATCCACGCAGGAGGTTGCCGATGAAGATCCTGCTCCCCGTCGATGGCTCGCCGGCCGCGCTGTACGCCGTGCGGCATGCGCTGCAGCTGGTGCAGCAAGGCCTGCAGGCCAGCTTCGTGCTGGCCAACGTGCAGCCCTCGGCCAACCTGTACGAGGTGATGACGGCGCACGACCCGGACGTCATCCGCGAGGTGCGCGGCGCCGCCGGCGCCGACCTGCTGGCGCCGGCCGAGGCGCTGCTGCAAGCCGCCGGCGTCGAATTCGAGAGCGAGGTCGCCGGCGGCGAGCCCGAGCACCTGATCGTCGAGATCGCCGAGCGCTACGGCTGCGACGCCATCGTGATGGGCGCACGCGGCATGGGCGACTGGCAGGCGGCGCTGCTCGGCTCGGTGTCGCAGGACGTCGTGCAGCACAGCCCGGTCCCGGTGACGGTCGTGAAGTTGCCGGAGGAGGCGGAACCGGCGTTCGACGGCAGCGACGCCGCCTCCGGCGCCGACGACACCTGACCCGCTGCGGCTGGCGCCCCCGCGGCGCCGGCGTGCCGGCGCGGCATCATTGACCGGTGCGCCGCTTCGCCGAGCTCTACCAGGCCCTGGACGCCAGCACTGCCACCGGTGACAAGGTCGCGGCTCTGGTGGCCTACCTGCGCGCCGCGCCGGCCGAGGACGCCGCCTGGGCGGTGTACTTCCTGGCCGGCGGCCGGCCGCGGCGGATCGTGCCGACGGTGCTGCTGCGCCGCGTGGCCTGTGACGCCGCCGGCGTCGACGACTGGCTGTTCGAGGCCTGCTACCAGGCCGTCGGCGACCTCGCCGAGACCATCGCCCACGTGATGCCGCCGCCGGCTGCGGTCAGCGACGCCGGTCTGGCGCACTGGGTCGAGCAGCGCCTGCTGCCGATGCGCGGCCTCGACGTGACGGCCCAGACGGCGGCGCTGCGCGCCGCCTTCGACGCCCTCGACGCCAGCGGCCGCTTCGTGCTCGTCAAGCTGATCGGCGGCGGCTGGCGCGTCGGCGTAAGCCGGCTGCTGGTGCAGCGCGCGCTGGCCGAGGTCGCCGGCATCGACGCCAAGCTCGTCGCCCAGCGCATGATGGGATGGACCGACGCCCGCGCGATGCCCACCGCCGACGGCTACGGGCGGTTGGTCTCGACGGAGACGACGCCGCCGGCGCTCGCGTCCGGCCAGCCCTATCCGTTCTTCCTCGCGCACCCGCTGCAAGCCGATCCGGCCGTGCTGGGGCCGATCGACGGCTGGATCGCCGAGTGGAAGTACGACGGCATCCGCGCCCAGCTGGTGCGGCGCGCCGGCCAGGCGTGGCTCTGGTCGCGCGGCGAGGAGCTGGTGACCGAGCGCTTCCCCGAGGTCGTCGACTTCGCGCGCGGCCTGCCCGACGGCACCGTGCTGGACGGCGAGCTGCTGGCCTGGCGCCCCGGCGATGACAGGCCGGCGCCGTTCCGGCTGCTGCAGCAGCGCATCAACCGCAAGACGCTGACGAAGAAGCTGCTCGCCGACGCGCCGGTGCGCTTCGTCGCCTACGACCTGCTGGAGCGTGACGGCGAGGACTGGCGCGGCCGGCCGCAGCACGCGCGCAGCGCCG
>CAZQPN010000364.1:0-3743 GCA_964595215.1 uncultured Rubrivivax sp.
GGTCGTTCCACTGCGGGTCGAGCACCGGGTTGTTGGTCGCCGCCACCGTGAAGCGCGCGTTCGGGTGCGCCGCCTTGGCGCCGGTCTCCTTGGCCAGTGCCGGCGTCCAGCTCTGTCCCTGCCAGTCGGTCAGGTGCGCCGGCGGCACCTCGGTCATGCCTTCCCACCAGATGTCGCCGTCGTCGGTGAGCGCGACGTTGGTGAAGACGACATCGCTCTTGAGCGAGTCCATGCAGTTCGGGTTGGTGTGGTAGTTGGTGCCCGGCGCGACGCCGAAATAGCCGGCCTCGGGGTTGATGGCGTACAGGCGGCCGTCGGCATGCGGCTTGATCCAGGCGATGTCGTCGCCGACGGTCGTCACTTTCCAGCCTTCGTAACCCTCGGGCGGCACCAGCATCGAGAAGTTGGTCTTGCCGCAGGCGCTGGGGAAGGCGGCGGCGACGTGGTACTTCCTGCCCTCGGGCGACGTGACGCCCAGCACCAGCATGTGCTCGGCCAGCCAGCCGGCGTCGCGGCCCATCGTGCTGGCGATGCGCAGCGCGAAGCACTTCTTGCCCAGCAGCGCGTTGCCGCCGTAGCCCGAGCCGTAGCTCCAGATCTCGCGCGTCTCGGGGTAGTGCACGATGTACTTGGTGGCGTTGCAGGGCCAGGGCACGTCGGCCTGGCCCGGGGCCAGCGGCGCGCCGACGCTGTGCACGCAGGGCACGAACTCGCCGTCGTCGCCGAGCACGTCGAACACCTTGCGGCCCATGCGCGTCATCACGCGCATGCTGACCGCGACGTAGGGGCTGTCGGTCAGCTCGATGCCGACATGGGCGATGTGCGAGCCCAGCGGCCCCATCGAGAAGGGCACGACGTACATCGTGCGGCCGCGCATGCAGCCCCGGAACAGCGCCTGCTCGCCGGTCTGCAGCAGCGCGCGCATCTCGGCCGGGTCCATCCAGTTGTTGGTCGGGCCGGCGGCGTCCTTGGTCTTGCTGCAGATGTAGGTGCGGTCCTCGACGCGGGCCACGTCGCCCGGGTCGCTGCGCGCCAGGAAGCTGTTCGGGCGCTTGAACGAGTTCAGCCGATGCAGCGTGCCGGCGCCGACGAGCTGCTCGATCAGGCCCTCGTACTCGGCGTCCGAGCCGTCGCACCAGACAACGTCGGCGGCGTCGGTCAGGGCGGCGATCTCGGCCACCCAGGCCACCAGGCGGTCGTGCTTAACATAGGCAGGCGCGTTCAGGCGCCGCCCTTCCATCGCGGGACGGTTCATCGGATCTCCAATCGCTGCGTAGTCACGGGATACGGGATTCGGCGAAACTCGCGCCGCAGGGGCCCGGACGGGACGCCTGCCGCCGAACGCGGGGCTCGCCGAATACCGCCACCTGGATCCGGGGCGGTGATTCTCGCCCCAATGTAATCACCCCGTAACCGCCCCCGACCACGGGGTCATGCAGAAATTTCATGACGCGATGCGCATCCTGAGCGTGAACGTGGCGCGCGCGCAGCCAGTGCGCATCGGTGGCCGGACGGTGCTCACGGGCGGCGCCAAACGCCCGGTCGAGGGCCCGGTGGCGGTGCGGCCGCTCGGCCTGGACGGCGACGAGCAGGCCGACCTCAGCGTCCACGGCGGGCTGGCCAAGGCGGTCTACGCCTATCCGGGCGAACATCTGGCGTTCTGGCGCACGGTGCGCGCGCAGGCCCGGGTCGGGCTGTGGGACGAGCCGGTGCCGCCGGGGCTGCTCGGCGAGAACCTGACGATCGAGGGCCTGCTTGAGGCGCAGTTGTGGATCGGCGACCGGCTGCGCCTGCCGGGCTGCGTGCTGGCGGTCAGCGAGCCGCGCTTCCCCTGCTTCAAGCTCAACGCCGCGATGGGCTTCGCGCAGGCGGCCCGGCTGATGGCGCAGTCCGGCTTCTGCGGCACCTACCTCGGCGTCGTCGAGCCGGGTCAGGTCTGCGCGGGTGACCCCATCGACCTCGAGCCGGGGCCGCGCGAGGTCAACCTGCGCGAGCTGTTCCGCGCCCGCATGTCCGGGCGACGGCTGCCGGACTGACCACGCATCACGGCATGCGCGCACCCTTCGGCCCGGACATCAAATAAGCAAGCGCTCACATCTTTGTCAGCCTTTGTGTTTCCCAGCGGTACAGCGGCGCCGTCAGCAGCAACACCGCCAGATAGCGCAGCACGTGGAAGGCGGTGACGATGGGCACGCCGAGCTGCAGCACCTTGGCGGTGATGCACATCTCGGCGATGCCGCCCGGCGCGGTGGCCAGCACGCCGGTGGCCGGGTGCAGCCCGGCCGCCGTGGCCAGCAACGTGCCGAAGCCGGCCGACAGGGCGATCAGGCCGACCGACCCGAGCGCCACGGCGGCCAGCCAGCGCGGCGCGGCGCGCGCGAAGTCGGGCGTGAAGCGGGCGCCCAGCGCGACGCCGATGAAGAGCTGGCCGGCGTTGCTGAAGGCCGGCGGCAGCGCCGACAGGGTCACCCCGCTGGCCGTCAGCGCCAGCGCCACCGCCAACGCCCCCAGCACGAAGGGGTTGGGCAGGCGCAGCCGGTGCAGCAGCGCAACGCCGGCGAGCGTCAGCACAGCGAGCAGCGCGAGGCCCAGCGGCTGGACGGCCTGCGCCGCCGGCGGCACGAGGTCGACGCCGTGCACGCCGGCCGTCTGCAACGACACCGGCAGCACCAGCACGACGATCATCAGCCGCAGCGAGTGCGCCGCGGCGACGCGGTCGACGCGCGCGCCGGCGCGCTCGGCGAGCACCGCCATCTCCGACGCGCCGCCGATGGCGGCGGCGAAGAAGGTCGTCGCCGCCGCCTCGCCCGGGTTGCGGCGCGCCAGCCAGCGGTGGAAGCCCCAGCCCATCAGCAGCGCCCAGGCGACACCGACGGCGATCGCCGGCGCCAGGCCGGGCAGCAGCCGCATCACCTCGGGCGTGAAGTACAGGCCGAGGGCGACGCCGATGGCCCACTGGCCGACGTTGCGCAGCCGCTGCGACGCCGCCAGCGGCACCCCCGCCACGCCGAGCGCGGCGGTGGCCACGAGCGGGCCGATCATCCACGGCAGCGGCACCTGCAGCCGTGCGGCCAACCCGGCCGCAGCGGCGCCGAGCACGAGCGTGCCGGCGATGCGACCGGCGCGCTGCCGGCCGCCGGCGGCGACCGGATTCACGCCTCTGCCGGATAGTCGGTGTAGCCTTTCGCGCCGCCGCCGTAGAAGGTCTTGCGGTCGGGCTCCGCCAGCGGCAGGCCGTGGCGAAGGCGGTGCGTCAGGTCCGGGTTGGCGATGAAGGCGCGACCAAAGGCGACGAGGTCGGCCGCGCCGGCCGACACCGCGGTGAGCGCCATCTCGCGCGTGTAGCCGTTGTTGACCATCCACGCGGTGCCGGCGTCGGCCACCGGCGCGCGCATGGCAGCGAAGTCGAAGCCGCCGGCAGCGCGTGCGCCGCCGGTCGTGCCCTCGACGACGTCGATCCAGGCCAGCTTCAGCGGCGCCAGCGCCCCCATCGCGTGCGCGTAGAGCGCCTGCGGGTCGCTGTCGACGGCGGCGTCGTTGACCGGCGACACCGGCGACAGCCGCAGCCCGGTGCGGCCGGCGCCGATCGCGCCGCTGACCGCCTGCATGACCTCGACCAGCAGTCGGCAGCGGTGCGCGATCGGGCCGCCCCAGGCGTCGTCGCGGTGGTTGGTGCTGTCGCGCAGGAACTGGTCGATCAGGTAGCCGTTGGCGCCGTGGACCTCGACGGCGTCGAAGCCGGC
>CAZQPN010000365.1:0-3742 GCA_964595215.1 uncultured Rubrivivax sp.
GCGCCACATCGCCAAGCGGCTGGGCATCCCCTGCGCCGTGATCTCGGCGCCGGTGCACGTGCAGGATTTCCCGGCCCGCCACGCGCCGCAGATGGGCTACGAGGGCGCGAACGTGCTGTTCGACACCTGGGTCCAGCCGCTCATGATGGGCCTGGAGGAGCACCTGCTCGGCATGTTCCGCGGCGACTTCGAGTTCCACGAGAACGCCGCGCCCTCGCACCTCGGACGCAGCGGCGGTGCCGCGCCCGCGGAGCGCGCGGCGCCGATGGCGACGACGACCGCCGTCGACCCGCCGTCGCACGCACCGCCGGCTGCCCTGCCCGCCACGGCGCCGGCCAAGGCGGCCACTCCCGCCGCCTTGGCCGCGGGGCAGGCACGTGCAACAGCCCAAGCTCCCCAGATCGAGGTCGCGGCCTGGACACCCGACGCCCACCAGGAGTTGCAGAAGATCCCCTTCTTCGTGCGCGGCAAGGCCCGTCGCAACACCGAACGCTTCGCCGCCGAGCGCGGCGTGGCACTGATCACCATCGAGACGCTGTATGACGCCAAGGCCCACTTCAGTCGCTGACGGAAAGTCGCGTGCGGCCCGGGGCGCGCGCGCCACGGCGACCGGGCCCGACATCCCGGTGCGCGTCGTCATCGTCACGATGGACAGCCATCTGGCGAGCGCCAACCAGCGGGCCTGCGCCGCGCTGGCCCGAGCCCTGCCCGGCCTGGCGCTGACGCTGCACGCGGCGGCCGATTGGGCCGGCGACGCCGAGGCGCTGGCGCGCTGCCGCGGCGACATCGCCGATGGCGACATCGTGATCGTCACGATGCTCTTCATGGAGGACCACTTCCTGCCGGTCCTCGATGCGCTGCAGGCCCGGCGCGACCATTGCGACGCCATGGTCTGCTGCATGTCGGCCGGCGAGGTGGTGCGCCTGACCCGCCTCGGAAAATTCGACATGGGCAAGCCCGCCAGCGGCCTGATGGCGCTGCTCAAGCGGCTGCGCGGCCAGCACAAGGGTGCGCCACAGGCCGGCGGCGCCGCGCAGATGCGCATGCTGCGCCGGCTGCCGCAGCTGCTGCGCTTCATCCCCGGCACGGCGCAGGACGTCCGCGCCTACTTCATGACGCTGCAGTACTGGCTCGGCGGGTCGGAAGAGAACCTGTGCAACCTGGTGCGCTTCCTGATCGACCGCTACGCCGCCGGTGCGCGCGCGCCGCTGCGCGGCCAGGTGCCGGCCGAGGCGCCCGCTGAGTATCCAGAGGTCGGCGTCTACCACCCGCGGCTGGCCGGGCGCATCGGCGACGACGCGGCGCGCCTGCCCAAGGTCGTGCCGGATCGCCAGGCCAAGGGCCGGGTCGGCCTGCTGCTGCTGCGCAGCTACCTGCTGGCCGGCAACGCGCGCCACTACGACGGCGTCATCGCAGCGCTCGAGGTGCAGGGGCTGCAGGTGGTGCCGGCCTTCGCCTCCGGGCTGGACGCGCGGCCGGCGATCGAACGCTTCTTCATGACCGACGGCGCGCCGGCCGTCGACGCGGTGCTGTCGCTGACCGGCTTCTCGCTCGTCGGCGGGCCCGCCTACAACGACGCCCATGCCGCCGAGGAGGTGCTGGCCGCGCTCGACGTGCCCTACCTCGCCGCGCATCCGGTCGAGTTCCAGACCATCGACCAGTGGGGCGCCTCCGAGCGCGGCCTGCTGCCAGTGGAGAGCACCATCATGGTGGCGATCCCCGAGCTCGACGGTGCCACCGGGCCGACCGTCTACGGCGGGCGCGCCGGCGCCGCCGGCACGCGCTGCACCGGTTGCCAGAAGGGCTGCACCTTCGGCGAGGACGATCCGGCCAGCGACATGTTCACCTGCACCGAGCGCACCGCGATGCTGGCCTCGCGCATCGCACGCCTGGTCGCGCTGCGGCGCAGCGAGCGCGCCGTGCGCAAGCTCGCGCTGGTGATCTTCAACTTCCCGCCGAACGCGGGCAACACCGGCACCGCGGCGCACCTGGCCGTGTTCGAGAGCCTGTTCAACACGCTGAAGGGCCTGCAGGCCGCGGGCTACACCGTCACGCTGCCCGACAGCGCCGACGCGCTGCGCGACGCCGTCATCCACGGCAACGCCGAGCGCTTCGGCGCCGACGCCAACGTGCTGGCGCAGATCCCCACCGACGACCATGTCCGGCGCGAGCGCTGGCTGCCAGAGATCGAGGCCGCCTGGGGCCCGGCGCCGGGCCGTCAGCTGAGCGACGGGCGCTCGATCTTCGTGCTCGGCGCCTCGTTCGGCCACGTGGCCGTCACGGTGCAGCCGGGCATGGGCGTCGAGGGCGACCCGATGCGGCTGCTGTTCGAGAAGGGCTGGACGCCGACGCACGCCTTCAGCGCCTTCTACCGCTGGCTGCGGGAGGACTTCCGCGCCGACGCGGTGCTGCACTTCGGCACCCACGGGGCACTCGAGTTCATGCCCGGCAAGCAGACCGGGATGTCGGGCGCCTGCTGGCCCGACCGCCTGATCGGCGACCTGCCCAACTTCTACCTCTACGCGTCCAACAACCCGTCCGAGGGCACGATCGCGAAGCGCCGCGCCAGCGCGACGCTGATCAGCTACCTGACGCCGCCGGTCGCCGAGGCCGGGCTGTACCGCGGGCTGCTCGACCTCAAGGCCTCGGTCGAGCGCTGGCGCACGCTGGACAACGACGCCGCGGCCGAGCGCGAGCCGCTGTCGGCGCTGATCCAGGCCCAGGCCGCCGAGCTCGAGCTCGCCGCCGCCGAGCCCGCCTGGGGCGATCAGGCCGGCGCCGCGATCGCCCGCCTGCAGCGCGAGGTGCTGGAGCTGGAATACACGCTGATCCCGCACGGCCTGCACGTCGTCGGCCGCGCGCCTTCAGCGGCCGAACGCATCGACCTGCTGAGCGCGATGTGCGACCCGGTCCTGCCGGCCACCCCGCCGCGCGAGGCGATCGCCGCGCTGGTCGGCGGCGCCACGCCGCAGCAAGCGGTCGATGTCGGCGCCGATGACGGGCGGAACGCACGTGCCGAGCAGGTGATTCGCCTGCAGGAACTGCAGGCCACCGACCGCCTGCTGGCCGAGGACCACGAGCTGCCGGCGCTGGTGCGCGCGCTCGACGGCTGCTACATGCGCCCGGCCCCGGGCGGCGACCTGCTGCGCACGCCGCAGGTGCTGCCGACCGGCCGCAACCTGCACGGTTTTGACCCGTTCCGCATCCCGAGCGCCTTCGCGGTGCGCGACGGCGCGCTGCAGGCGCGGCTGCTGCTGGACCGGCACGCCGCCGACGGCCACGCGCTGCCGGTGTCGATCGCGCTCGTGCTGTGGGGCACCGACAATCTGAAGACCGAGGGCACGCCGATCGCGCAGGCGCTGGCGCTGATCGGCGCGCGCCCGCGCTTCGACAGCTACGGCCGCCTCGCCGGCGCGTCGCTGATTCCGCTGGCCGAGCTCGGCCGGCCGCGCATCGACGTGGTGATGACGCTTTCGGGCATCTTCCGCGACCTGCTGCCGCTGCAGACGCGCCTGCTTGCCGAGGCGGCCTTCCTCGCCGCGGGCGCCGACGAGTCCGAAGCGACGAACTTCGTGCGCAAGCACGCGCTGGCCTACCAGCGCGCCCATGGCTGCGACCTCGAGACCGCGTCGCTGCGCGTCTTCGGCAACGCCGACGGCACCTACGGCAGCAACGTCAACCTGCTGGTCGACAGCGGGCGCTGGGACGACGAGGACGAACTGGCCGAGACCTACACGCGGCG
>CAZQPN010000366.1:0-3740 GCA_964595215.1 uncultured Rubrivivax sp.
GACCAGGCCGCAGCGTGGCGGCGCGGGCGTCGGATGAGGGGTTGCGGTCAAGGTCATGCGCGGATCCGGCTCTGCTGGTCAGCTGCATGCGCCCCCTTGCGGGGCAGCGACCGGGAAGACGCGGGGGGGCTCACGATCTCAGCGGGCCGTCGGGACGGTCGCTGGCGGCCAGGCTGTCGAGCAGGCGGCGCGCCGCCTGCTGCTCGGCGGCGCGGCGCGAGCGGCCCTCGCCGCGCTCGGCCCCGCCCAGCATCGGCGCCGCGCACTCGACCTCGAAGGTCTGTGCGTGTGCCTGGCCGCGCGTGGCGACGATGCGGTAGGCCGGCACCGGCAGCTTGCGCGCCTGCAGCCATTCCTGCAGCTCGGTCTTGGCGTCCTTGCGCCAGCTGTCGACCTCGGTGGCGTCGATGACCTCGCCGAACAGGCGCCGCACGACCGCCTGCGCGGCATCGAAGCCGGCGTCGCGGAAGACGGCACCGAGCACGGCCTCGGTGGCATCGGCCAGGATCGACGGTCGCTGCGCGCCGCCGCCGCGCGCCTCCCCCTCGGACAGGCGCAGCACGCCGGGCAGGCCGAGCGCGAGCGCCGCGCGGTGCAGGCTGTCCTCGCGCACCAGATGGGCGCGCACGCGTGTCAGGTCGCCCTCGTCGGACTCGCCGAATCGCTCGTACAGCAACGCCGACACCGCCAGGCTGAGCACGGCGTCGCCGAGGAACTCGAGCCGCTCGTTGTGCCGCGCCCCGAAGCTGCGGTGCGTCAGTGCGCGCTCCAGCAGGGCCGGGTCACTGAAGACGTGTCCCAGCCGCCGCTGCAGGGCGAGGAGCGCAGGATCCACTACCGGCTGCGCCCCTGGTACTTGATCAGCAGGAAGACCGGGCCCATCAGCGGGATTTCCTTGTCGTAGGCAAAGGAGATGACGACCTGGTCGTTCTCCTTCGTCACGATGAGGTCGTTGGGACCGATCGACGAGATCGAGTATTCGATGTCCTGCTGCCGCTGGAAGGCGGCACGCGCCTCGGGCACCGTGCTCGGGTTGCTCTCGGCGATCTTGTTGACCGTGCGCAGGATGGTCCAGTACTCGTTGAGCGTCGGCAGCGTGACGACGGCGACGTAGCCGACGAAGCCGATCACGATGGCCCACAGCATCAGGCCGAACATCGTCATGCCGCGCTGGCGGCTGCGGGGCATGGCGCGGCGCGGCGCGGGGCAGGTGGTCGAGCGTGTCATTGGAGCGGTCCCTGTTCAGCGAGAGCTTCAGTGGAACGGCCCGATGCGGCCGAGGTTACCGAAGTTCATCCACACGAAGAAGGCCTTGCCCACGATGTGCTCGTCGGGCACGAAACCCCAGAAACGCGAGTCCTGCGAGTTGTCGCGGTTGTCGCCCATCATGAAGTAGTGTCCCGGCGGCACGGTGCAGCTCATGCCTTCGGCACTGTATCGGCAGTTCTCGGCGAAAGGAAAGCGCTTGGGCAGCGATCCGAAGTAGCTGCCCTGTTGAGGATTCACGAGGATGCGGTGTTCGACCTCGCCCAGCTTCTCGCTGAACATCGGCGCGTAGCGCAGGCTGTCGGCATCGTAGAACTCGCCCTGGGGCAGCGTCTCGACCGGCTGGCCGTTGAGGCTCAGGCGCTGATCGGCATAGGTGACGACGTCGCCCGGCAGCCCGACGACACGCTTGATGTAGTCCACCCGCGGATCGACCGGGTAGCGAAAGACCATCACGTCGCCGCGCTGCACCGGGTTGTTGTCGACGATCTTCTTGTTGATCACCGGCAGCCGGATGCCGTAGTGGTACTTGTTCACGAGGATCAGGTCGCCCACCAGCAGCGTCGGGATCATCGAACCCGAGGGGATCTTGAACGGCTCGAACAGGAACGAGCGCAGCACGAAGACGACCAGGATCACCGGGAAGAGGCCGGCGGTCCAGTCCAGCCACCAGGGCTGCATCAGCAAGCGCTCGCGCGCGGCGGCGACATCGCCGTCGACCTGGCTGATGCCCTGGCGTGCCAGCTCGGCGCGCCGCGCCTGCTGGGCGGCCTCCAGCTGGGCCGCCGCCGCCTCCCGCGCCGGCTTGAAGCGCAGGCGCTCGGCCAGCCAGTACAGCAGCGTGACCACCGTCAGCGAGAACAGCAGCAGCGAAAAGTTGCCCGTCCAGTGACCGAGGAACCAGCCACCCAGGTAGACGGCCAGCGCGCCGTACAGCGCGGCAGTGAGTGCACTCATCGAGGAGGATGCGTTCAGGTGGGATGGGGGTTCAGTCGTCGACCTGGAGGATGGCGAGGAAGGCCTCCTGCGGCACCTCCACCGTGCCGATCTGCTTCATGCGCTTCTTGCCCGCCTTCTGCTTCTCCAGCAGCTTGCGCTTGCGGGTGATGTCGCCGCCGTAGCATTTTGCCAGCACGTTCTTGCGCAGCGCCTTGATGTTCTCGCGCGCGATGATGTTGGCGCCGATCGCGGCCTGGATCGCGACGTCGTACATCTGGCGCGGGATCTGCTCGCGCATCTTGGCCGCCACCGCGCGGCCGCGGTACTGGCTCTGCGCCCGGTGCACGATCATCGACAGCGGGTCGACCTTGTCGCCGTTGATCAGGATGTCGACCTTGACGACGTCGGCGGCGCGGTACTCCTTGAACGCGTAGTCCATGCTCGCGTAGCCGCGCGAGACCGACTTCAGCTTGTCGAAGAAGTCCAGCACGATCTCGGCCAGCGGCAGCTCGTAGGTCAGGTGCACCTGCTTGCCGTGGTAGGCCATGTTGATCTGCACGCCGCGCTTCTGGTTGCACAGCGTCATCACCGGGCCGACGGCGTCCTGCGGCATGTACAGCTGCACCGTGACGATGGGCTCGCGGATCTCGCGGATGCGGCCCAGGTCGGGCATCTTGCTCGGGTTCTCGACCATGAGGACGGCGCCGTCGTTCATCTCGACCTCGTAGACGACGCTCGGTGCGGTCGTCACCAGGTCCTGGTCGTACTGGCGCTCCAGCCGTTCCTGCACGATCTCCATGTGCAGCAGCCCGAGGAAGCCGCAGCGGAAGCCGAAGCCCAGCGCCTGGCTGACCTCGGGCTCGTAGCGCAGCGAGCTGTCGTTGAGCTTGAGCTTCTCCAGCGCGTCGCGCAGGGCGTCGTACTCGCTCGGCTCGGTCGGATACAGACCGGCGAAGACCTGCGGCTGGATCTCCTTGAAGCCCGGCAGCGGCTCGGCCGCCGGGCCGGCGTTGTTCGGCAGCTTCTTCTCCAGCGTCACGGTGTCGCCGACCTTGGCCGCGGCGAGCTCCTTGATGCCGGCGATCAGGAACCCGACCTCCCCGGCGCGCAGCACCTCGCGCGGCTCGGACTTGGGCGCGAAGACGCCGATCTGCTCGAGCGGGTAGACGGCGCCGGTGGCCATCATGCGGATGCGGTCGCCCTTCTTCAGTTCGCCGTCGACCACCCGCACCAGCATGACGACGCCGACGTAGTTGTCGAACCAGCTGTCGATGATCATCGCGCGCGGCGGGCCGTCCGGGTTGCCGCGCGGCGCGGGCATGCGGTGGATCACGGCCTCCAGGATGTCGTCGATGCCCATCCCGGTCTTGGCGCTGCAGGGAATGGCATCGCTGGCGTCGATGCCGATCACGTCCTCGATCTCGGACTTGGCGTTCTCCGGGTCGGCCTGCGGCAGGTCCATCTTGTTGAGCACCGGCACCACCTCGACGCCGAGGTCGAGCGCGGTGTAGCAGTTGGCCACCGTCTGCGCCTCC
>CAZQPN010000367.1:0-3717 GCA_964595215.1 uncultured Rubrivivax sp.
CAGGTGCGGCTCAACGACGATGCCGCCACCGGTGCCGCCCGGCGCGGCCGGACGCGCCGGCCCGCCCGGCGCGCGCGGCGCCTTGCCCTGCGTCTTGCCCTTCAGCGAGGCGTCGCTGCGGATCGCGCGCGTCGAGCAGACGTCGATGCAGGCGGTGCAGCCGATCTGCTCGTTGCGGCTGTGCGCGCACAGCTTGGGCTGGTAGCGGAAGAACTTCGGCTTCTCGAACTCGCCGACCGCGTCGCGCAGCTCGATCATGGCCTTGATCAGCGCGGACGTGTCGCCGCCGGCGACGTGCCAGTAGCCCTGCGGCGGCTGGTGCATCGCGAACGCCGGGTCCGCCTGCAGGTCGAGCACGAGGTCGAAGCGCTCGGCCTGCACACGCGCCTCGCGCTGGAAGTCGATCGCGCCGGGGGCGTCGCACACGCGCACGCACTCGCGGTGGCTCTTGCAGCGGTTCAGGTCGACCTCGTAGCTGAAGTCGATCGCCCCTTCCGGGCAGGCAGCGATGCATGCGTTGCAGCGCGTGCACAGGTCGAGGTCGATCGGGTTGTCGGTCGTCCACTCGGCATCGAAGCTGCCGAGCCAGCCGGCCAGCCGGGTCAGCCGGCCGCGCTGCAGCACGCGGTCGTGGCCCTGGGCGATCGCGCCGGCGGTCACGAGCAGCGTCAGGTCCAGCCGGTCAGCCAGCAGCGCGGCGGCGCGCTCGACGGCCTCCGACGGACCGACGATCAGGCAGCGCCCGCCCGAGCGGTAGCCGACGGTGGTCACCGGGTCCGGCGCCGGCAGCTGCGCGGCGGCGATCAGGGCGGCGAGCTTCGGCGTGGCGCGCGCGGCATCGCGCGACCAACCGCCAGTCTCGCGGATGTTGACGAAGCGGATCGGCCGCTCGTCGACGCTGGCCGCACCCTCGGTCTGCTCGTTGAGCTCGAGGAAAAGCCGCTGCTCCTGCGTGCAGGCCACCAGCAGCGGCTCGGCGCGCGCGGCGGTGTCCTTGGCGGCGCGCTGGAAGGACTGCGCCTCGCGCCGGCACAGCAGGCTGAGCGGGGTGTCGACGCCGTCAGCGCTCGCGCCCGGCGTGCGGGTCAATGCCTGGGTCAGCGCCGGCCGGTCCAGCGGCATCGTGCGGTTGCAGTCGCAGATCAGTGTCTTCATGGGCGGGTGCGTCACGGGTCGGTTCGGCGCCTGGCTCTTCGCCGGGTGTCGGAGGGATGGGCGGCTCGGACACCGCCGCCGGCGCACCGGCGGGCGCGTCGGGCCTTGCGTTGACGGAGGCGTTCGCGGCGGACCCCGCTGCGGGCCGGTCGACGAGGCCGAGAAAGGCCGTCTGCGCCATCTTGCGCAACATCGACGCCGGCATCGGCGACGGCCGGCTGTAGTCGTCGATGTAGATGTCCAGGCCGTCCATGACGTTGAACTCGGGCGCCGCAAACAGCTTCTTCATCGCTGCGTTGCGCACACCCGGGTCGACGTCCGGGCGGACGAAGCGTCGGAAGTCCGACTCGCTCGTCAGTTCGGCGACGTCGGCCAGCGTCGGCGGGGGGGGCGCCTCGGCCTCGCGCTCGGCGTCGGCGATCGGCGCTGGCGCTGCTGCATCCGGCACCGCTGCGCGGCCGGGCGCCACGGCGACGTCGGCGGGAGGGGGCGTGACCAACGCCTGCGGCACGGTCGCCGGAGTCGCGTCGGGCCTCGATGCGACCGGCACGGGCGCCGCCTCGGCGGGTAGCCCGCTGCGCGCCACCGCCTTGCGGCGCGACCAGCGCGAGAGGAAGCCGTCGTCGTCGGTCATGGCCTTCAGCGCTCCTCGACACGCCTGAACGACGCCGGGCGGCTGCGCTTCTTCGGCGCCGGTCGGTAGTGCGCGTCGGCATACGCCTGCAGCCAATCGCGCACCTCGGGTGGCAGCGGCAGGTTGTCGACACGCTCCTGGGCGTCGAGCATGCGGCCAGCCTCGTTGTACGACAGCGTCACCGTCTCCGGCCAGGCGCGGGACGCGTCGTCGGCGTCGGTGCGCCACATGACGAACCAGACCGGCTTCCCGGAACTCAGATTCAGGTAGTAGCCCTCGGCCTCGTCCCGGTGCAGCGTGACCTCGAAGCCCGGAAACGCCATGTGGCACAGGCGGCCGTCATCGCGCAGCACCTGAGGCGCGTCGCCATAGCGGCCGTCGTCGATCGCCACGTCGGCCAGATCGAACCGCCAGTCCTCCCAGGCGGAAGGCTGACGTGTCCGGGCGAGCAGCACGGCGACGCGAAGCGATTGGGGGTTCATGGGCGCGAGGGAAAGGGGGACGCCGGCTGACGCGGGAGCGCTGCGGGGCCGTCGCCGGGGGCGCGATTCTAGGCGCCGCGGCAAGGGCTTGCAGGCCGCGCGACACGGTCCGGGGGTTGACCCGGACGATCTGACGCGTCGCGCGACAAGTTGTCGCGTCGCTCTCCGTGCTGCCCCTATTGAACCACCTGTGCGGCTGAAGGGTAATACAGCATGTGATGCACGGCCGTGCCGAGATGGTCGTGCGCCAATGGGTGCCGTCCGTGGACGGCCTGGAGGTTCCCGATGACGATGAAGAAGCAAGCTCTCCCGACCCTGACTCGCCGCCACGTGTTTGCGGGCGCCGGAACCGTGGGCGCGCTGGCGGCCGCCGCGGCGGTGCTGCCGCGAGTGCTGCCCGATGCGACGGCCGGCGAGGCGACGGCGCCTTCGGCGGATGGTCGCTACCAGCTGACGCAGCACGTCAAGCTCTACTACCAGACCGCGAAGGTGTGATCCGGGCCGCCGACGCCTCCGCGCGGGCCCCCGGGCTGGCGCGCGGCGGGCCGGGCGGCCCCAGTTGTTCGACGCGCCGGGCACGCCCCCGGCAGGCAAGGAGACACGCATGTTGTTGACCCGCAAGGCCGGACAGTCCGGCGCCCACCCGATCCCGCCCGCGGCCGCCGCCGGCAGTCTGGTCACGCACCTGGCCCGAGGCCTGGCCCGGGCCGTGCCCACGATGGACCGTCGCGCGTTCCTGCGCCGCTCGGGCCTGGGCGTTGGCGCCGGGCTGGCGGCGTCGCAGCTGACGCTGGTCAAGAAGGCCGACGCGGCGCAGGCGGCGACGGCCAGCGGTGGCGGCAAGGTCGAGGTCAAGCGCACGGTGTGCGGCCACTGCTCGGTCGGCTGTGCGATCGATGCCGTGGTCGAGAACGGCGTGTGGACGCGCCAGGAGCCGGTCTTCGACTCCCCGATCAACCTCGGGGCACATTGCGCCAAGGGCGCCGCGGTGCGCGAAAACGGTCACGGCGAGTACCGGCTGCGGACCCCGATGAAGCTGGTCGACGGGAAGTACCAGCGCATCAGCTGGGACCAGGCGCTCGACGAGATCAGCAAGACGATGCTCAAGCTGCGCGAGGAGAGCAGCCCGGACGCGGTCTACGTCGTCGGCTCGTCCAAGCACAACAACGAGCAGGCCTACCTGCTGCGCAAGTGGATGAGCCTGTGGGGCAGCAACAACTGCGACCACCAGGCGCGCATCTGCCACTCCACCACCGTGGCCGGCGTGGCCAACACGTGGGGGTATGGCGCGATGACCAACTCCTACAACGACATGCAGAACTCGAAGGCGGCGCTGTACATCGGCTCCAACGCCGCCGAGGCGCACCCGGTGTCGATGCTGCACATGCTGCACGCCAAGGAGAACGGCACCAAGATGATCGTGGTCGACCCGCGCTTCACCCGCAC
>CAZQPN010000368.1:0-3709 GCA_964595215.1 uncultured Rubrivivax sp.
GGCCCGTCAACCACATCACCTCGACGTTGCGCTGGCACTCGTGCTCCAGGCGCCGACTGCTCTGCACCCGATTCAGGTACCCGTAGATGTAGACCTTCAGGAGCACCGCCGGGTCGTATGCCGGGCGACCCGTGGCTGCCGGCACCGTCCGATCGAAGCCCAGCTCGCCGAGGTTCAACTCCGCCACGAATGCGTCGACGACGCGAACCGGGTTGTCCTCACCGATGAAATCGTCAAGACACTCCGGCAACAGCGTCACCTGCTGGCGGTCCTGACCTTCAATGAATCGCGACATATCAGCTCCGCTGCTTGATATGTCCACCAACTCTACGGATCCGTCAGGCGCGGTGTGAGGGGGTTTTCACACAGGCTCGGCCGGTACCGGGCTTCCCCGGGGGTCGCTGAAAGCTGACTTTGGCCGGCGGGGCCATCGTGCCGGAAGTCGGCTTCCTGGCGACGCTTCGTACTCACACTGACGGCCACAAGCGGTTCTAGCCGTCGCGCTCGGAATTCTTGGCCCGGCATCCCGGTGAAGGGCAGCTCTTCGGCGACGCCCCGGGATGTCGCCATTTCCCGATCCGGCCACAACCGGTCGTACGGGCAGCCGAAAAGGCGCATCGCCACCGACCGCTTTCCGAGGTGCTTCGAACATAGGCCGTCGTCCGTTGGCGGGGTCGAAATCTCGAAAGCAGCCGCTCGATGCTCGTCGATGCCAAAGACCCGTCGACCGTCCGCTGCTCACGTCGCCGAATAGGCGCACCGACCCTGAGCAGTCGGTCGGCCGAGCGCGGCAGCAGTCGGTCGAAGGCCAGCAACCGAGCAGGCGTTGTCCTTCGGCGTGTGCCCAATGGCCGAAACTCGGCGAGTCCGGATGGATCCTGCGTCTCTTGTGCGGCTGTCACACCGCTCCGTTCAACGCTGCCGGGGCGGCGGAACGCATTTGACCTTCGTCGTTGAACAAGCGGATAAATCGTCCTGCTCACCGGCAAAGACCGGTTCTGCCTTGCTCTGCCAGCCGCCGGGACGCAGCGCATGCGCGAGTTCAGCCAGGGCCTGGGCCATCAGCGGCATGGGCGCTTGGTGAAGCGACTTCTGCATCAGCGCGCCGTCCAAGGACACGTCGGCAAAGCGCAGGTGTTGGGCTCCGGCCTTCGCGAAGAGGAAGCCTTCCGCGGTAAGCAGACTCTTGACCAGTTGCCGCTCATCGACCTCGATGCCCACGACCTCGGCGGTGGGGTGGCAGCTGACCAGTTCGCGCCCCAGATGTGCGGCGCCGCACCCCGCCTCGACACGACGTGCGTCCGCCAGCGGCACCAACGATTGAAGGGAGTCGAGTTCGTTGGTGATGGGTGGGGTCGTCATGTCGATCATGTTGGCACGGTACCCAGGTTCATCGTCGCACCTCGCGATGAAGGCCTTCGGCGGCTGCATACAGGCCACCGGCATTGGTGACTTTGGTATAGCCCAGTTGCTTCAGCACCCCGCAGGCGATGCCGGAACGCGCTCCGCTGGCGCACTAGAGAACCACTGGCCTTTTCTTGTCGATTGCAAACTCACCGATGGGTTGCGCCAGTTGCGGGAGCGGCAGGTTGACGGCGCGCCCGAGGGCCGCGGCGTGGAACTCGCGCTCCGATCACATGTCGATGACCGCGGGGCGGGCCAGGGGTGGCCGCTGCCCATCAGAAGGCGCTGCAAGGCCCCGCGCCACCGCTTCAGGCTGGGCGGGCGATCCTGGCAGCAGCCAATGCTTCAGTCTTTCAGGCACGGGGTGAACCGGCCTCAAGGTGGGTGCTGAAGAAGTGCACGAGTTGATGGGCATGGGGCGCGAGGGACGTCCGCAAGTCGTGGTCACCCTGGACGACGAGCAGATCGCCCGAGCCCAGCAGCTGGTGAAGCCGATGCGCGTCGGACAAGGGCACGGTCTGGTCTTGCTCGCCATGCACCAACAACACCGGGCACTCGATGTGTTCCAGCTGATGTACTGGCGCGATGTGATCAAAGCGCACGCCGATCACCTCCTGCACGTGTTCGAGGATGGCCGTGCCGATCCATCTGCGTGGGATGCGGTGCTCGTGCAGCCAGCGTTCCATCACCTCACGGGGATGCGCGAATGCCGACAGGCTGACGACGGCGCGCACCCGACCATGACGGGCGGTGTGCAGCAGTACCGCGCCGGCCCCGACGGAGTGGCCCAGCAGTGCGACGCGGTCGCTGTCGATGGATGTGTGGCCACGGATCGCTTCGAGGACCGCGGCCAGGTCTTCGGCGAAGCGAGGGAGCGAACTGAACGCCTCGGCCGAGCTCTCGCCGTGGCTCGCCGCGTCGAACAACACCACCGCCAAGCCAGCGTGAACGAGCGGCTCCACCATCGCGGCCAGCGTGGAGCCGTTGGCCCCCCAACCGTGGACCGCAACCACCACGGGGGCTGGCTGTGCAGCGTTCGACCCCTGCGGCAAGGCCAGCCAAGCGGCCAGCCGCTGCCCGCGGGCGCCGCAGACCTGGAACGGCGTGATGCCACGCGCGCCCAGGGCGTGAGGGTTCCACGCAGGTTCGTGAGGTAGGCGAGGCGCCCGCAGGCCGCGCAGCAGCAGTGCGTTCAGCGCTGCGTGCACGGGCCGCGGCCAGCGGCGCCGGGTGGTTGCAGCCGGGGCGCTGATCACGGCGCAGTCGGGCTGGCAGGCAGACCCAGCAGCGTGCGCAGTTCGGCAGTCTGGCGAGCGCTGGCGACTTGAATCACGCGCCCGTCTTCCAGGCGCAGCACCGTGGCGGCACCGGCCACGCGCGGGATGTCGGCGACTTGGGTCACCTGCGCCGTGTCGCGAACCAGCGCGATGGGAAACGGCAGTTCGCGCAGCTTGGGCAAGGCGAACATGCGGGTCACCAGCGCGGGCATGCCGCTGATGTCGGCCACGTAGACCAGGTGCAGCCGTTCGGTCACGCCGGCGGGCTCGGCCGCCAACGCAGCGCTGACCATGTCACTTACCGGCTTCTCGGACGTGAAGACGACCCAGCGCGTCGAAGGACTGAGCAGCACCGGCTTGTCGTGCTGGTCGTTCAGGCTCAGCGCGGGCATGGCCGACCCGGCAGACATGGGCGCGGCTTCTGCCGCCAGTGGAAGTGACAGGGCCACAGCGCAGAGCATGGACGACAGGGCCGTCAGGGCGGCGGCCTGGAAGTGGCGGGCAAGGGGCCGGATAGATATCGCTTCGTTCATCGCGGGCACCCTGCCGCCTGGCCGGTGTTGACCATGTGCTCGGCCATGCCGGTGAACGCCTGCTCGATCTCCCTCCGCAGCGCCGGGTCGGCCACCTGCTCGGCCAGGGCCTGACGCATGCACAGCATCCATTCGTCGCGCTCGACGGCGCCGATGGCGTAGGGAGCGTGCCGCATGCGCAGCCGGGGGTGACCGCGCTCGCGGATGTACAGCGGCGGCCCGCCGAACCAGCCGCTCAGGTACTTGAACAGGCTGTCGGCGCTGCCGGCCAGGCTGTCGGGGTGCAGGCGGCGTACGGTGTAGGCCTCGGGCAGCTCGTCCATCAGCGCGTAGAAGCGGTCCACCAGGGCGCGGATTGCGGGCGCGCCGCCCATGCGGGCGTAGACGCTGTCGGTTGCGACTGCGGTGTCGTCGAGTGTTTCGGTCATGTCATCGTCGCTTTCAATCTTAGTGGTCTGCTGTGGAGCAGGTCAGGCCGAGGCGTCGTCACCAATG
>CAZQPN010000369.1:0-2782 GCA_964595215.1 uncultured Rubrivivax sp.
GCCGCAGGTCTCGCAGATGAAGAAGATGGGCGGCCTCGCCGGCCTGATGGACAAGCTGCCGAGCCAGCTGGCCGCCAAGGCCGGCGGCGCCGACATGGATCGCGCGGAGCGCGACGTGCGGCGCATGGAGGGCATCATCCACTCGATGACGCCGCTCGAGCGGCGCAAGCCCGAGCTGCTGAAGGCCAGCCGCAAGCGTCGCATCGCCCTGGGGGCCGGCGTGCCGGTGCAGGAGGTCAATCGCCTGCTCAAGCAGTTCGAGCAGATGCAGGCGATGATGAAGAAGATGAAGGGCGGCGGCCTGATGAAGATGATGAAGCGCATGGGCGGGATGGGCGGTTTCGGCGGCCCGGGGGGGCCCGGCGGCCCTGGGGGCTTCCCCGGTCTGCCACGCTGAGCCCGCGCGCCGGCGGCGGCGGCGTGTCAGAGGTCACACGGCCGCCGATCGAGGGCCGTCGCTGAAACATCGAGACACGTTTGTTGCGGACTCCCGGGTGCGCTGCGTGGCGACGCAGACGTAAACAAGGGCTCGAACCTTGGACACCGGGCATATGGAATTCCTCGACCTCCCCCTCGTCGCTGCGCTGGCGGCCGCGTTGCTGTTGACACTGGGCCTGTTTGCCTGGCGTGGGCGGAACTCCGCCCGTCGCGCCAAGCCGCGTGCCAAGGCCCGCCCGGAGACGCTCGACACCGTCGCCGGTTGGCCGCCCGAGGCCGCGCGCGTCATGACCACTCACGAGCGCGAAGCCTACGAGCTCATCCGCCGCGCCCTGCCCGGGTTCATCGTGCTGGCCCAGGTGCCGCTGTCGCGCTTCGTGCGCGTGCCGCCGCGCCACAGCTACAGCGACTGGATGCAGCGCGTCGGCCAGCTCAGCGCCGACCTGCTGATCTGCGACTCGGCGTCGCGCGTGCTGGCCGTCGTTGACATCCGTTCGGCCGCCGAGACCGACCGCGCCAAGCGGCGCCACGAGCGCCTGGCGCGCGTGCTGCGCGCCGCCGGCATCCGCGTGCATACCTGGCAGGACGCCACGCTGCCGAGCATCAGCGAGGTGCGCGCGTCGATCGGCGGGTCGCTGTCGGGTGCGCCGGCGTCGGCCGCACAGGCGGTACAGGCTGCCGCGGCGGAAGAGCGGCGCGGGACGAGCTCCGGCGCGTCGCCGCTCATCCCGGTGGCCGAGATCGCCGAGATCCTGGCCGAGGGCGACGAGATGGACCACTCGATGGAGCCGGTGCCGTCGGCCTTCTTCGACGACATGGAGCCGGTCGGCGCGACGCGCTGAGTCGGGGATGCCGCCGTCCCGGGCCCCGGCACCCCGTTTCAACCGAGCAACGCCTGAGCGAACTCGCGCGCTTCGAAGGTCTGCAGGTCCTCCAGCCGCTCGCCGACGCCGATGAAGTAGACCGGCACCACGCGGCCGGTCTCGCGGCACCAGCCGGCGATGGCCGCCAGCACGCCGCCCTTGGCCGTGCCGTCGAGCTTGGTCACCACCAAGCCTGTCAGGCCGAGCGCGGCGTCGAAGGCCTTGACCTGCGCCAGTGCGTTCTGGCCGGTGTTGCCGTCGACGACCAGCAGCACCTCGTGCGGCGCACCCTCCTGCGCCTTGCCGATCACGCGCTGGATCTTCTTCAGCTCGTCCATCAGGTGCAGTTGGGTGGGCAGGCGCCCGGCCGTGTCGGCGATGACGACGTCGCAGCCGCGCGCGCGGCCGGCGTTGACGGCGTCGAAGCTGACCGCGGCCGGGTCGCCGCCGGCCTGGCTGACGATCTCGACGCGGTTGCGGTCGGCCCAGACGCCGAGCTGCTCGCGCGCCGCCGCGCGGAAGGTGTCGCCGGCGGCCAGCAGCACCTTGCAGTCGGCGGCGGCGAGGTGGCGCGTCAGCTTGCCGATGGTCGTCGTCTTGCCGGCGCCGTTGACGCCGACGACCATGACGACCGTCGGCGTGACGGCGCCGATCTGCAGCGGCCGCTGCAGCGGCGCCAGCAGCTCCGCGATGGCGTCGGCGAGCAGGCCCTTGACGGCCGCCGGGTCGGTCGATCTGGCCTGCTTGACGCGCCGTTTCAGGTCGGCCAGCAGCGCCTCGGTGGCCTTGACGCCCGCATCGGCCATCAGCAGCGCGGCCTCGAGTTCCTCGTACAGCGCATCGTCGATGCGCGCGCCGGTGAAGACCTGGCCGATGCCGGCACCGGTGCGGCGCAGCCCCTGTCGCAGCCGGTCCATCCAGCCGGCGCGGGCGGGCGGCGCGGGTTCCTGGGCCACCTCGTGCGGCCCGCCCGCCGGCGCCGTCGTGTCGCCAGGTCCTGCCGCCCGGGCAGGTCCGTGGTCCGCGGCGGCGGGCGGTGGCGTCGGGGCCACCTCGACCGGCGTGGTCAGCGGGGCCGGTGGCGCGGCGGCTGGCTCGCGCGTGGGCGGCGGGGGTGCCGGCGGCGCCGGCGGTGGCGCCTTCTTGCGAAAGAAGCTGAACATGGGATCCTGTGGTGAGGGCGCGACGGTTGCTGTGGCCGGGCCCACGCTATAATCCGCGGTTCAGGCGCTTTAGCTCAGCCGGTTAGAGCGACGGAATCATAATCCGCAGGTCCGGGGTTCGAATCCCTGAAGCGCCACCAGTATCCATAGGCATCGCCCGCTGTTTCAGTGCGCGAGGCCTTTCTACAATTCGGGCTTCGTTCTACAAAACAGCCGGTCTTGATGGCGCGAGGGGATACCCCGCCACTTCGGCGAAGCGTAGCTCGCGACCACGTGGCTTGAGCTGTGCGAGGCCCAGGGTTTGAACGGCCTTGGCCA
>CAZQPN010000369.1:2792-3701 GCA_964595215.1 uncultured Rubrivivax sp.
GAATCCCTGAAGCGCCACCAGTTCGACAAGCCTCGCATGTCCACCGACGTCGAGGCTTTTTTCTTTCGCGCCACCCCGCACGGTGTCTGCCGGACGTGCCTGGCGCCGCGGTCGTCTGGCACGGGTGCCTCGGCGCTGCGGGGCCTCGCGGTGACCATCGAGGAACGCCAGCGATGCCGATGATCGAGATCGACAAGGTCAGCAAGTGGTACGGCACGTTCCAGGTGCTGAAGGACTGCAGCACCCAGGTCGACCAGGGCGAAGTCGTCGTCGTGTGCGGGCCGTCCGGCTCCGGCAAGTCGACGCTGATCAAGTGCGTCAACGCGCTCGAGCCCTTCCAGGCCGGTGCCGTGCGCGTCGACGGCGTGTCCGTTGGCGACCCGAAGACCGATCTGCCGAAGCTGCGCGCCCGCGTCGGCATGGTGTTCCAGCACTTCGAGCTGTTCCCGCACCTGTCGATCCGGCGCAACCTGACGCTCGCGCAGGTGCGGGTGCTCGGGCGCCGCGAGGACGAGGCGGCCGAGCGCGCGGTCACCCTGCTCGAGCGGGTGGGGATGGCTGATCACAGGGACAAGTTCCCGGCGCAGCTGTCCGGCGGCCAGCAGCAGCGTATCGCGATCGCGCGCGCCCTGGCGATGGACCCGATCGCGATGCTGTTCGACGAGCCGACCTCGGCGCTCGATCCGGAGATGATCAACGAGGTGCTCGACGTGATGGTGGAACTGGCCCACGAAGGCATGACGATGATGGTCGTCACGCACGAGATGGGCTTCGCGCGCAGGGTCGCCGACCGCGTCATCTTCATGGACCGCGGCGAGATCGTCGAGGACGCGCCGAAGGACGAGTTCTTCGGCCAGCCCCGCTCCGAGCGCGCACGCGTGTTCCTGTCGAAGATCCTGCACCACTGAG
>CAZQPN010000370.1:0-3696 GCA_964595215.1 uncultured Rubrivivax sp.
GCGACCTGGCGGTCTACCGCGGCCGGCTCGAGCAGGTGCCGGTGGTGCTGGGCTCGGCGACGCCGTCGCTCGAGACCTGGCAGCGCGCCGAGGAGGGCCGCTACCGCCGGCTGACGCTGGCCGCGCGCGTCGGCGGCGGCGCGCTGCCGGCGGTGCGGATCTTCGACATGAACCGGCTGCCGCGCCAGGGCGGCCGCGGCGCGGCAGCCACCGTGCTGGCCCCGCCGTTGCAGGCGGCCATCGAGGCGCGCATCGCGCGCGGCGAGCAGAGCCTGCTGCTGCTGAACCGGCGCGGCTACGCCCCGGTGCTGCACTGCGGCGCCTGCGCCTGGAAGAGCGGCTGCCCGCACTGCAGCGCCTGGCGCGTCTTCCACAAGGCCGACCGCACGCTGCGCTGCCACCACTGCGGCTTCACCGAACGCGTGCCGCGCGCCTGCCCCGAGTGCGGCAACCCCGACATCGCGCCGCTCGGACGCGGCACCGAGAAGCTCGAGGAGCAGATCGCCGCGCTGCTGCCGGGCGCGCGCATCGGCCGCATCGACGCCGACACGACGCGGCTGAAGGGCGCGCTGCAGGCCCAGCTGGCGGCGGTGCATGCGGGCGAGGTCGATGTGCTCGTCGGCACCCAGATGGTGACCAAGGGGCATGACTTCCGGCGCGTCACGCTGGTCGCCGCGGTGAACCCCGACGGTGCGCTGTTCGCGAGCGACTTCCGCGCCCCCGAGCGCCTGTTCGCGCTGCTGATGCAGGCCGCCGGGCGCGCCGGGCGCGACGCGGCGCAGGCCGACGCCAGCGAGATGTGGATCCAGACCTGGCATCCGGCGCATCCGCTGTTCGCGGCGCTGCGCCGGCACGACTTCGCCGCCTTCGCCGCCACCCAGCTCGCCGAGCGGCGTGCGCTCGGCCTGCCGCCGTTCGTGCACCTGGCACTGCTGCGCGCCGAGGCGCGCGACGCCGCCGTCGCGCAGGCCTTCCTGGCCGCCGCCGCGGCGCTGCCAGCGCCCGACGGCATCGTCTGCTACGCCCCGGTGCCCACGAGCGTGGCGCGCGTGGCCGGCATCGAGCGCATGCAACTGCTCGTCGAGTGCACGTCGCGCGGGCAGCTGCAGCACTGGCTGGCGGACTGGCTGCCGCAGCTGCACGCGCTGCGCGCGGCGCACAAGGACGCGTTCAGGGGGCTGCAGCGATGGGCCGTCGACGTCGACCCCCTGGGGTTCTGAGGTGATCTTGCCATCGACCGCACACCGGCCGTCGTGCCAACGGCCGTGTTCGACCCGCTTCGCAGGCGACGGCGCGCACGTTCTCAGGAGGCCGGGAGGCGGCCGGGCCCGTCAGTTGATGACGCGGTCCTCGGGGGCGACGAAGAGCTCGTCGAGGATGAGCGCGTCGGGCTCCTCGCCCAGGCTCCAGAAGACCATCAGCACGATGATCTTGACGTCGTCCAGCGCCATCGGGCCGGTGCCGATGGCCGTGGCGCGGTCGATCACCATCTCGCGCATCGCCGGCGGCAGCACGCCGGCCGACTCGAGGAAGCAGATGAAGCCGATCGAGTCATCCCCGAGCAGCTCGCGCTCGGCCTCGGTGTAGATCCGCTGGCTGCTCGGCTGCTGGCTGGCGACGGCGGCCTCGGCGCTCTCGGCCAGGCCGTCCAGCCAGCGCAGTGCCTCCTGGATCTCGTCGCGCTCGAACCCGGCCGCCGACAGCTTGCGCGACAGCTGCTTGTGGTCCGGACAGGCGTCCGGCCGCCAGTAGTTTTCGTACAGGTAAACGAGCACGTCGAACATGAAATCACTATACCCCAGCCCCCCGGGCGGGGGAGGCCGCGGGGTGGTCGCCTGTCACGCGGCGGCCCTTGCGTGGCCGCCACCGGCCGGTGCGCGTGCTCAGGCCCGCTCGCGGCGCTGGAACAGACCGCCGGGCAGGCGGGCGACACGACCGTCGAGCTCGAGCTCGAGCAGCCGCACGTTGAGCGCCGCGGCCGACCAGCCGGTGCGCGCCGACAGCGCGTCCAGCGTGACGGGGTCGTGGCCGAGCGCCTGGAGCAGCGGGTCGTCGCCGTCAGGTCCCCCCGCGAACGCGGGTCCGTCCACGGCGACCGCGGCGCGGGCTGCCGCGATCGGCCGCAGCTCCTCCAGGATGTCCTGCGCCGACTCGACGAGCTTGGCGCCCTGGCGCAGCAGCGCGTGGCAGCCGCGCGACTGCGGCGAGTGGATCGAGCCGGGAACCGCGAACACCTCGCGCCCGGCCTCGGCGGCCAGCCGCGCCGTGATCAGCGAGCCCGACTGCAGCGCCGCCTCGACCACCAGCGTGCCCTGCGACAGCGCGGCGATGAGCCGGTTGCGCTGCGGGAAGTTCTGCGCCAGCGGCGGCGTGCCGGGCAGATATTCGCTCAGGATCAGCCCGCGCTCGACGATGCGGTGCGCCAGCGCGCGGTGGCGCGACGGGTAGACGCGGTCGGGCCCGGTGCCGACGACGGCGATCGTGCCGCACGGGCCGGCGAGCGCGCCCTCGTGGGCGGCGGCGTCGATGCCGGCGGCCAGGCCGGAGACGATGACGTGCCCGGCCTCGCCGAGCGCGCGGGCGAAGGCGTGCGCGTTGTCCAGCCCTTGCGCGGTCGCGTTGCGGCTGCCGACGATGGCGATCGCCGGCGGCGCCAGCCAGGCCGGGTCGCCGTGGGCGAACAGCAGCAGCGGCGGGTCCGGCGTGTCCAGCAGCGCGGCCGGGTAGGCGGCGTCGCCGAGCGTCCACAGCACGCGATCCGGGCCGCCGGCCAGCCAGGCGCGGGTGACATCGACGCGCGCCTCGAGGTCGGGCGGCGGTGTGGCGAGGGCCTCGGCCACGGTCGCCCCGGCGGCCGAGCGCCAGGCGGCGGGGCCGGCGTCGAAGATCGCCGACGGCGGGCCGAAGGCGGCGAGCAGGCGGCGTGCGCCCTCGCGGCCGTGGCCGTCGGTCAGGACCAGACGCTGCCAGGCGACGAGCTCGTCGCCCAGGTCGACACCCATGTCGGCGCCCGAGGCCGGCGGTGGCGCCATGCGTGTCGCTGGCGCCGCCGGGTCAGGGCTGGGTGAAGCGGTCGCCCGTGCGCACCGGCTCCTGCACCTGCAGGATCAGCGCGTAGGACGCGCGCTCGAAGACGCGGAAGACGAACAGCAGCCCGTGCCGCTCATCGGGCAGCCGCAGCGCGGTGCGCTGGCCCGGCGTCGTGGTGTCCGAGCCGGCGCGGCCGGCGCGCCACAGCGCCAGCACGTGGCCGCGCTCCATGCCGTCGAGGCTGCCCTTGTTGAGGGCCACGATCTGGTTCTGGCCGGCCAGCAGCCCCTCGCCGTAGATCGACACGATGCGGCCGTCGACCGGCGCGTCGGGCGCGCGCGGCACGAAGGCCGCCAGGTCCTGCTGCGGCACCGGGTGCAGGCGGTCGCCGACGCCGGCTTCCAGGCGCAGGTCGCCGATGCGGAAAGTCGCGGGCACGATCTCGGGCTTGCCATCCGCGCCCAGGCGGTCCTCGCCGGCACGCTCGAAGTTGGCCGCGCCGACGTAGCGCGCCTCGTAGCCCAGAACGGCACGCGTCTCGGGGTCGATCAGCGGCTTGGGCTCGCGGAACAGGCGGAAGGCGCGCGCGCCGCCGAGGTCGCCGCGCACGTAGGCCGTCTCGCCGCGCGACAGCAGCACGCGGCCCTCCTGGGTGGCGACGATGCG
>CAZQPN010000371.1:0-901 GCA_964595215.1 uncultured Rubrivivax sp.
GACCAGCTGGAACGTCTCCATGCAGCAGGAGTACGGCTTCTACTCCAACGTCAACCCGAAGGTCGACCACCCGCGCTGGAGCCAGGCCACCGAGCGCCGCATCGGCGAGGACGGCCTGTTCGCCAAGAAGCGGCCGACCCTGATGTTCAACGGCTACGAGGCCCAGGTCGGCAAGCTGTACGCCGGGATGGACCTCAAGCGCTTCTTCTGACCCGCCGGATGCCGCGCCGCGCCTCGTGAACCGCTGGCTGATGCACCCGGCGGCCAAGCCGACCGTCTTCCTGCTCTGCCTCGTGCCCTTGGCCTGGCTCGTCCAGGGCGCCGTCCTGGACACGCTGGGCGCCAACCCTGCGGAGGCGTTGATCCGATCGACCGGCGACTGGACGCTGCGCCTGCTGTGCATCGCGCTCGCGGTCACGCCGCTGCGCCAGGCCACCGGCTGGCACGCGCTCGCGCGCTGGCGGCGCATGCTGGGCCTGTTCGTCTTCTTCTACGCGTCGCTGCACTTCCTCGCGTACGCCTGGCTCGACATGGGGCTGATCCCGGGCAACATCGTGCGCGACGTCGTCAAGCGCCCCTTCATCCTCGTCGGCAGCCTGGCGTTCATGCTGCTGATGCCGCTGGCGGCGACATCGTTCAATCGCGCCGTGCGTGCACTTGGCGCGCGCCGCTGGCAGGCCTTGCATCGGCTGGTGTACGTCGTCGCAGGGCTGGCGATCCTGCACTTCTTCTGGATGCGCGCGGGCAAGAACGACTTCGCCGAGGTGGCCGTCTATGCGGCGATCGTCGCCGGCCTGCTCGGATGGCGCCTATTGCGCTGGATCAAACCGGCGCCCGTCCGGCACACGGCCTCGGGAAACTGATGACGCCCGGGGGGATCGGGCTTGGGTACCATCGTCCG
>CAZQPN010000371.1:911-3688 GCA_964595215.1 uncultured Rubrivivax sp.
CCGGGCGTCTCGACCCGGGTCCATCACCGTCCATCCGTGGAGCACGTTGCCATGTCCCGTCTCAAACTCCTGGCCACCGCCCTGGCCCTGACCGGCGTTGCCGGCACCGCCTCGGCCCAGACCACGCTGACCATCACCTCCTGGGTGCCGCCGACACACCTGCTCACACGCGCCCTAAACGACTGGTGCGGCGAGGCCAGCAAGGCCACCAGCGGTCGCATCAAGTGCAACCTGCTGCCGAAGTCGGTGGCGCCGGCGCCGGCCACGTTCGACGCCATACGCGACGGGCTGGCCGATCTGTCACTGACGGTCCACGGGTACACGCCGGGCCGCTTCACGATGACGAAGATGGCCGAGATGCCCTTCCTCGGCGACTCGGCCATCGCCACCAGCGTGGCCTACCAGCGCATCTACGAGAAGCACCTGGCGAAGTTCGACGAACACAAGGGGGTCAAGGTCATCACCGTGTTCACGCACGGGCCCGGCATCATCTACACGACCAACAAGCCGGTGACGACGCTGGCCGACCTGCAGGGCCTGAAGTTCCGCGTCGGCGGCGGCGTCGTCAACGACATCGGCAAGGCGCTGGGTGTCAACATGACGCTCAAGCCGGCCAACGAGTCGTACGAGATGCTGTCCTCGGGCATCGTCGACGGCACCTGGTTCCCCGACGAGTCGATCGTCTCGTTCCGGCTCGACAAGCTGATCAAGCACCGCACCGCGGTGCCGGGCGGCCTGTACAACACCAGCTTCGTGATGATGATGAACGAGGCCACCTGGAACAAGCTGTCCAAGGCCGACCAGGAGGCGGTGAACAAGCTCTCGGGCGAGTGGGCCGCGCGCTTCATCGGCAAGTACTGGGACGACATGGACACCAAGAGCCGCGCTGCCCAGCAGGTCGCCGGCATCCAGTCCGTCACCGCGGACGCCAAGTTCATCGCCGACTTCAAGGCCCGGACCGCCCCGATCGAGGGGGCCTGGATCAAGGAGGCCGAGGCGAAGGGCCTGAAGAACGCGGCAGAGGTGCTCAAGGAGTTCCGCGCCGAGATCGAGAAGCTGAAGTAATCGGTCCGCTTCACTGGCCGGCCGGCCGGGACCCTGCGCGGGGCCCCGGCCGGCCGTGTCGCTTGGCACGGGCGACAATCACGCTCCGATGAAACGCCTCACCTCCTTGTTCGCCGGGGTCTCGGCCGCCGCGCTGTTCGGCATGATGCTGCTGACCTTCGCCGACGTCTTCAGCCGCAAGTTCCTCGATAACTCCATCACCGGCGCGGTCGAGGTCACCGAGTTGTTGATGCTGGTGATGATCTTCATGGCGCTGCCGCTGGCGTCGCTGGCCGGTGAGCACATCGTGTTCGACCTGCTCGACCGTCTGCTTCCCGCGACGCTGCTGCGCTGGCAGCAGACGCTGTCGCACGCGCTGACGACGCTGGTCTTCGGCGGCGCAGCCTGGCTGGTCTGGCAGCGGGCGCAGCGCACGGCCGAGTACGGCGACATCACCTCGGCGCTGCAGATCGAGACCGCCCCGTTCCAGACCGTCGCCGCGGCGATGCTGGGCATCACAGCGCTGGCGCACCTCTGGCTGTCCTGGCGCGCCGCGATCGGCCGCATCGAGGCTGAAGTGCGATGACGGAAGGTTTGCTCGGCTTCCTGGCCATGTTCGCGCTGATGGCGCTGCGCGTGCCGATCGCGGTGGCCATGGGGCTGGTCGGCTTCGTCGGCCTGGGCCTGATGCGTTCGTGGCCGGCCGCCGTGTCCTCGACCGCCGGCGAGTTCGTCGGCATCGGCAGCTACACGCTGTCGGTGGTGCCGCTGTTCGTGCTGATGGGCAACTTCGTGACGCGCGCCGGCATGTCGCGCGACCTCTACCAGGCCGCCTACGTCTTCATCGGCCACCGGCGCGGCGGGCTGGCGAGCTCGACGATCGCCGCCTGCGCCGGTTTCGGCGCCATCTGCGGCTCGTCGATCGCGACCACGGCGACGATGGCGCGCGTGGCGATGCCGGAGATGCAGCGCTTCAACTACGCGCCGCAACTCGCCGCCGGATCGATCTGCGCCGGCGGCACGCTGGGCATCCTGATCCCGCCGTCGGTCATCCTCGTGATCTACGGCATCATGACCGAGCAGAGCATCGGCGCGCTGTTCGCGGCCGGCATCATCCCGGGCCTGCTGGCGACCGCCTTCTATCTGCTCGCCGCGAACATCGTGACCCGCATGCACCCGACCTGGGGGCCGCCCGGCGAGCGCGCGAGCTGGAGCGAGCGCTGGACGGCGCTGCGCAAGATCTGGGGCGTGCTGCTGCTGGTCGCGCTCGTGATGGGCGGCATGTACGGCGGTGTCTTCACGCCCACCGAGGCCGCCGGCGTCGGTGCGATGGGCGGCTTCCTGTTCGCGCTGGCGCGGCGCGCGTTGAGCTTTGCCGCGCTGCGCGAGGTGCTCACCGACTCGGCGCGCACCTCGGCGATGCTGTTCGCGATCGTCATCGGCGCCTCGCTGTTCGCCAACTTCCTGAACTTCACCGACCTGCCGAGCGCGCTGCGCGACTTCGTCACTGGTCTGGACGTCTCGCCCATCGTCGTCATCGTCGCCATCTGCATGATCTACATCGTGCTCGGCATGGCGATGGAGAGCCTGTCGATGATGCTGCTGACGGTGCCGATCTTCTTCCCGCTCGTCACCTCGCTCGGCTTCGACCCGGTGTGGTTCGGCATCATCGTCGTCTGCGTGATCGAGATCAGCCTGATCACGCCGCCGGTGGGCATGAACATCTTCGTGCT
>CAZQPN010000372.1:0-2520 GCA_964595215.1 uncultured Rubrivivax sp.
AGCGGGTATGACCCACCCCCGTAGCGCCTTCGGCGCTCCCCCTCAAGGGGGCGCCGCCAGCGGCCCGGCGAAGCCGGCTCCGCGGCGGCCGCTTGTGGGCCGCATCTGAACACCAACCGGGATTGCTTCGATGAGCGCTGTAGAACTGACCCTGGGCGACGACGGCATCCTCGTCGCGACGATGGACCTGCCGGGCCGGCCGATGAACGTGGTCGGCGATGCGCTGATGGCCGGCATCGCCGAGGCCGCGGAGCGCCTGGCCACCGACCCGGAGGTCAAGGGGCTGGTGCTGGCCTCGGGCAAGGCCGACTTCTGCGACGGCGGCGACCTGGACGACATGTTCACCTGGACGCGGCCCGAGCAGCCCTTCGAGATGTCGATGGCGATGAAGCGCGTGCTGCGGCGCATGGAGACGACCGGCAAGCCGGTGGTGGCGGCGCTCAACGGCCACGCGCTGGGCGGCGGCCTGGAGATCGCGCTGGCCTGCCACGCGCGCATCGCCATCGACGACCCGCGCCTGAAGATCGGGCAGCCCGAGGTCAAGCTCGGCCTGCTGCCGGGCGGTGGCGGCACGCAGCGCCTGCCGCGCCTGGTCGGCCAGCAGGCGGCGCTGCAGATCTGCGCCGAGGGCCACGACATGAGCCCGCAGAGGGCGCTGGCGCTGGGCTTGGTCACCGAGCTGGCCAAGGACCGCAACGACCTGATGTACAAGGCGCGCACCTGGTGCGCCACGCACGAGAAGAGCCAGCAGCCCTGGGACGCGCCCAGGTTCCGCTGGCCCGGTGGCGACTCGCGCTCGCCGGCGGCGCTGCAGATGTTCTCGATCGCGCCGTCGATCGCGTCGAGCAAGAGCTACGGCAACTATCCGGCCGTGCAGCACATCCTGAGCTGCGTCTTCGAGGGCGGCCTGCTGGCCTTCGACGCCGCCTGCGAGCTGGAGAGCCGCTACTTCGCCGCCTGCGTGATGTCGCAGCAGAGCAAGAACATGATCGGCACGCTGTGGTTCCAGCTGAACGCGATCAAGAAGGGCGCGTCGCGCCCGAAGGGCGTGCCGCCGGCGAAGGTGCACAAGCTCGGCATCCTGGGGGCCGGCATGATGGGCGCAGGCATCGCCCACGTGTCGGCCAGGGCCGGCATCGAGGTCGTGCTGCTGGACGCGACGCAGGAGGCGGCCGACAAGGGCAAGGCCCATTCGCACGGGCTGCTGGACAAGGCGGTCAAGAAGGGCCGCAGCACCCCTGACAAGCGCGACGCGCTGCTGGCGCGAATCACGCCGACGACGGACTTCGCGTTGCTGCGAGGCTGTGACCTCGTCATCGAGGCGGTGTTCGAGGACCGCGCCGTCAAGGCCGACGTCACGAAGAAGGCCGAAGCGCAGCTGGCTGCCACGGCGGTCTTCGCCTCCAACACCTCGACGCTGCCCATCACCGGGCTGGCGCGGGCCAGCCGCCGGCCGGCGAACTTCATCGGGTTGCACTTCTTCAGCCCGGTGGACCGCATGCCGCTGGTCGAGATCATCGTCGGCGAGCAGACGAGCGACGAGACGCTGGCGAAGGCGTTCGACCTCGTGCTGCAGATCGGCAAGACGCCCATCGTCGTCAACGACAGCCGCGGCTTCTACACCAGCCGCGTGTTCGCGACCTACGTGATGGAGGGCGTCGCGATGCTCATGGAGGGTGTGCACCCGCGCAGCATCGAGGTCGCCGGCCTGCAGGCGGGCATGCCGATGCCGCCGCTGGCGCTGCAGGACGAGGTGTCGCTCAGCCTGTCGCTGCACGTGGCCGAGCAGACGAGGAAGGACCTCGCCGCAGAAGGCCAGCCCTGCGCGGAGCACCCCGCCATGGGCGTGATCCGCCAGCTGTGCGAGATCGGCCGCATCGGCAAGAAGGCCGGCAAGGGCTTCTACGACTACGGCGACGAGGGCAAGCGGCTGTGGCCGGAGCTCGCCACGCTCTACCCGGCGGCCGCCGTGCAGCCGGATCAGCGCGAGATGATCGACCGGCTGATGTTCGCGCAGGCCAACGAGGCGGCGCGATGCCTGGAGGAGGGCGTGCTGCGCTCGGTCGCCGACGCCAACATCGGCTCGATCCTCGGCTGGGGCTTCGCGCCCTTCCACGGCGGCGCGTTGCAGTTCGTCGATGCGATGGGCGCACCCGCCTTCGTCGCTCGCGCGCGCGAACTGGCGGCACGCCACGGCGAGCGCTTCGCCCCGGCGGCCATCCTGGTGGGGCTGGCCGAGCGCGGCGGTCGCCTGTCCGACAGCGGCCCGGCCACCGCCGCGACCTGAGCGGCGCGGGCCGCCCGGTCGCGCGATCGGCGGCAAGCCTGGCTGTGCCCCGGCACCCGGACGAGTCTGTTCATGGACTTGTTTGCATTCAAAGTCCATAATTGGCCCGACCATGAGCGCGCTCACCGCCCCCGACCGACCCGCCGTCTCGCCGCGCGAGATGGCCGCGGCCGGCCTGCGTGCCTTCGGCCGCATCGCCGAGGCCTGGGGCCTGACGGTGGACGAGCAGATCC
>CAZQPN010000372.1:2530-3684 GCA_964595215.1 uncultured Rubrivivax sp.
CGCGCTGCCGCGCGACACGCGGGAGCGGCTGTCGCACCGGCTGGGCGTCTACACGCCCCTGCAGGTGCGGCTGCCCGATCCCGCGAGGGCCGACGCCTGGGTGCGGCGGCCGAACGCGGCGCCGCCCTTCGGCGGGCGCAGCGCGCTGGCGCGCATGCTGGCGGGCAATGTCAGCGACCTGCACGTCGTGCGCAGCTACCTCGACGGCGTGCGCGGCGGCGGCTGGTCTTGAGCACGCCACGCGTGCCCGCGGCCGACGCGCCCGGCACCGCCCCGGTCGCGGCGCCGCCGCAACGGCGGCTGCGCTGGGCGCAGGCCTGCCGCATCGTGCCGACGCGCCACCCGACGGTCTACGTCTACGACCGCGTTGCCGACGAAGCCGACTTCGACGCCTTGTACGCGCTCGAGGCGCTGACCAACGAGCGCCTGCGCGAGGAAGCCGGCGAGGTCGAGCGCGTGCCGCCGGCCGACCGGGTGGTCGGCCCCGGCAGCGGCCCGATCATGGCGGCGTTCACGCACGTCAACCCGCTGGGCAGCCGCTTCGCCGACGGCCGCTGGGGCGTGTTCTATGCCGCCCGCGACCGCGCCACTGCGGTGGCCGAGACGAGCTTCCACCACGGACGCTTCCTGGCGGCGACCGCCGAGCCGGCGATGCACCTGCCGATGCGGCTCTACCACGTCGCGATCGACGGCCGCCTGCACGACCTGCGGTGCGGCTACGACGCCGAGCACGACCCCGACGACTACGCCGCGTCGCGCGCCCTCGGGGCCCGGCTGCGCGCCGCCGGGTCGGACGGTGTTGCCTACCGCAGCGTGCGCCACGCCGGCGGCCAGTGCGTGGGCCTGTTCCGCCCGCGCGCCGCGTCGGCCTGCGTGCACGCGGCCATCCTGCTGTACGCCTGGGACGGCGCGCGCTTCACCGACGTCTACGAGAAGCTGGCATGACGTCGCCCGTCGCCCGCCAGGCCGTTGCCGCCTCGGCTCCTGGCGCCCGCTTCGACCGCGTCGATGCCCTGCGCGGCCTGGCGATGGTCTGGATGGCGCTGTTCCACCTGGCCTTCGACCTCAACCACTTCGGGCTGCTCGACCCGCGGCAGGACTGAATCAGCCTCCAACCTACTGATTGCAGAAGATTTATTGCAAAATGCAGAAGA
>CAZQPN010000373.1:0-3663 GCA_964595215.1 uncultured Rubrivivax sp.
GTGGTTGCCCGCCGCCTCGGAGAGCCGCGCGGCCTGGTCGAAGCCATCGCGCGCGGCGTCGGCGTCGCCTCTCCGGCCGAGCGCGCGCGCACGCTGCAGCGTCGCCCAGGCCTGCTCGGCCGGCGCCGGCAGCGCCGCCGCCTCGGCGATCAGGCGGTCGTACAAGCCCACCGCTTCGTCCAGCAGGTTGACCGCGAGGTAGGCGTCGGCCAGCGTCGCCTCGGCCTCGATGCGGCGCTGTGGCGGCGCGCCGTGCGCGGCGACGAGCTCGGCCGCAGCCGCCAGCTCGGGCAGCGCGCGGTGCCAGCGGCCACGCTGCAGCTCGATCTGGCCGATGCCCTGGCGCGCCTGCGCGACCAGCAGGTCGAGCCCACGCGCCTGGGCACGCAGCCGGACACGCTCGAACATCTGCAGCGCCTCGTCGACGCGGAACTGCCAGTGCAGCGCATTGGCCAGCGCACCGTCGGCCATGATCGACAGTTCGGCGTCGCCGACGCGCGCAAAACGCAGCGCAGCGCGCCGGAAGTGCGGAGCGGCCTCGGCGTGGCGGTCCTGGCGCCCCAGCATCGTGCCGAGGTTGAGCTCGACCTTGCCGGCCGAGCGCTCGTCGCCGGCAGCGACGAACTGCGCCAGCGCCGACTCGGCGCAGGCCTGCGCCTCGGCGTCGCGGCCGAGGATGGACAGCAGCATGACCTGCGGCACACGCGTCTCGGCCGCGTGCGCGGCATCGCCGCGGGTGTCGAAGCGCGCCTGCGCCGCCTGAAGCGCCGCCAGCGCGTCCGGCAGGCGGCCCTCGGTCAATGCGCCGATGCCTGCCGTCCAGTGCGCCAGCGCCTCGAGCTCGTCGTCACCCGGGTGCGCCGCGGCATGGGCGGCCAGGCGCTCGGCAGCCTCGCGCGCCGCCGACGGGTCGCGCTGCCAGGCGTCGTAGCAAGCCTGCTTGAGGGCCCAGCCGAGGCCATGCGGATCGGTCTCGACCATCGGCGGGCAGGTGCCTGTGAAAGTCCTCTGGGGTCGGCGCGCGCGGCGGCGGCTGGACGTGTCAGCGGATGCGCGCGCGAGGCCGCCGGCTCAGGGCGCCAGGTCCAGGGGCGGCAGCTCCAGCTCCCAGTCCTCGCCCCGCAGCACCAGCGTCACCGCCCCCGCCGGCACGGCATCGAATCGGAACTCGGCCATCTCGTCCCAGGCCACCTCGCGTACCGGCACCGATCCGCTGCCGCGCAGCAGGGCGCGGCCGTGCAGGTCCGGCCCGAGCACCTGGCCGCTGACGGTCCAGTGCCGCCGGTCGGCGGCGGGCGCCACGCGCAGGTCGATGTCACGCCCGTCGGCGGTGAACAGCAGCTGGCGCACGCCATCGCTGCCGGACGACCTCACGCCGGCGGCCTGCGGCGACAGGCCCAGGCTGTCGAAGCTCAGCGCCGCGGCCAGGCGACGCAGTGCGCCGGTGGCAGGGGCCGCCGCCGTGGCCGGTCGCGCCGTCCACACGCCGATGGCGCGCTGGATGACGGACTCGGGCGCATCCTCGAGCTGGCGGCTGTCGCTCAGCAGGCGCTCGAGGGCGGCATCGTCGGGGACGCGGGTGGGGCTCATGGTCGTCGGGATTCGGGCTGGCGGGTTGCGGGACCGAGCGCCGCGACCGCGAAGAAATACATCCATTTGTAACGCAGGCGGCGCGGCGGCGCCGGCCGCGTGACGTCCGCCATGGTTCCCGCCGTCGCCGTCATGCGCGGGCGCCGCGAAGCCGCCGGGCGCCCCGTCGCGTGCGAGCGGACACCACAGGCATGGACGTGCATCTCAAGCCCCTTCCATCAGCTTGCGCAGCTTGGCCAGGCAGCGCGCCCGCGTCGGCCCGATGCTGCCCTCCGGGATGCCCAGCCTTGCCGCCAGCTCGGCGTAGGGCAGCGGCTCGGACTGCAGGAACATCAGCTCGACGAACTGCCGTGCGCGTGGGTCCAGCCGGTCGACCGCCGCGCGCACGCGGTCCAGCTCCTGCAGCTGCGCCAGCTGCTCGTCCTGCAGCGGCGCCGGGTCTGGCACGCGCTCGATCGCCGGGGTGCCGTCGTCGCCTTCGTCGGCGTCGGCGCCGTCGAAGGCCACCAGGCGCTGACGCTCGGCCAGCAGGCGCAAGGTCTCGCGCTTGGCCGTCGTGACCAGCCAGGCGCGCACGCGCGACGCGTCGTCGATGCGGTCCAGCTGCTCGAACAGCCGCTGGAAGGTGGTCTGGAAGACATCGGCCGCCAGCGCATCGTCCAGACGGGCGCGCCGCGGCACGGTGTAGACCAGACGCTGGTAGCGGCGCACCAGCGTGCTCCAGGCGCCCTGGCGGCCGGCGCGGCACTGCTGCAGCAGCGCGTCGTCGGTGAGCTCGGCGTAGGTGGCAGAGGGTGGGGTGGACATCGGTTGGTGCGGACCCGCCGCATCCGGATGATGCCATCGGCGTGTATTTCCTTCGGCGCCCGCCGCTCCGTGCGCCAACCTCATCCCTGCCCGGAGCCCTCGATGTCCCGCCATGTCCCTGTCCGGCTGATCGCCGCCGTCGCCTCGCTCGCCGTGCTGGCCGGCTGTGCCAGCACCGCCGCCCCCGTGGTCTACCAGCCGCCGCAGGCGTCGCCGAAGAAGAGCGCGCGCGTCGACCGCGACCTCGCCGAGTGCCGCGCCGAGGCCGAGCGCGCCGTCGGCCTGAACGCCGGCGCGGGCCGCCCGATGGCCGACGGGGTGGCACGGCAAGGCGCCAGGGAGTTCGTCGACAAGGCCGTCGAGTCGCTCGTGGTCGGCAGCCGCAACGCGTGGGAGCGCGCCCGCGGCGCCGGTGCCGGCGCCGCCGCCGGCACGCTGACCGGGATGCTGCTGAACTGGAACGAACCCGACCGCGTGCACCGCGAATACGTCGACCTGTGCCTGCGGGACCGCGGGCACAAGGTCCTCGGCTGGCGCTGAGCCGCGTCTGCCGATGCCCCACCTCGTCGCAGGCCGAACGCGCGCCCCGATGTTTCAACTGTGACGGGTATTTGACAGCCCGCGCAGCCGCTCCGTGCGGCATGCGCCCCGGGCGCCACACCCGAACCTCCTGACCCCATCCTCCCCACCTGGAGACCCCCATGTCGCTCGAACTGATCGCCTCTGGCCCCGACCACCCGCTCGCCGCCCGCCTGCTGCAGGCCAAACGCGCTTACACCACACGCCGCGTGCCGCTGGCGGCCATGTGCAGCCTGCAGACCGAGCGGTCGACCGCGCCCGAGTCCGGCGACCTGGTGCTGGCGCGTGTCACCCGGCTCGGCCACCACGGCGCGCTGCAGGGCATGGACGGCCGGCGGATCACGCTTTTCGAGGGCGACGAGATCGTCGTCGGCTACGGCGCGCGCTACGCGCCGGACCAGTTCGAGGCGGTGGTGCCGGAGCGTCTCGAGGGCTGCCACCTGGTGGCCGGCGGCGGCGTCGCGGCGCAGGTGCTTGCGCGCCACGGCAAGACGCGCGCGGCGACGGCGATCGAGCCGGTCGGCCTGCTGCTCGACGGCGACGGCCGGCGCGTCAACCTGCGCGACCACGCCCTGCCCGCGGCCGCGCTGCCGCGCGCACGCCAGCCGGTGACGATCGCGTCGCTCGGCACCTCGATGAACGCCGGCAAGACGACCTCGGCGGCCCACCTGATCCGCGGCCTGGTGC
>CAZQPN010000374.1:0-3647 GCA_964595215.1 uncultured Rubrivivax sp.
CGCCGGGTCCCCTCTCCCTCCATGTCCCCCGGAACGGGCTGCGCCCGGCCCTCCTCCTTTACTTACGGGAGAGGGGACCCGGCGCCCTTGGCGGGTGACCGTAGTGGTTTTCGACGGTCGAACACCACCGTCGCATCCGCGAAGCCGGGACCGGGCAGGCCGTGTCGCGCGTGCGAGGGCCGAGAAGCGCAGGGCGCCTGGCCGCGCGCGCAGCGCGCTTCCACATCTGACTCGCCGCGCCTGTTCGAGCGCAGTGAGCGCAGCGAACGAAGCGAGTTGCGCGGCGGGCCAGGCGACCGAGCATCGCAGGGGAGTCGGTCCGAAGGGCCGACCGCCGGATTCGCGCGATCCGGCCTGCCCGGTCCCCGCTTCGCCGCGCCGGCCTTCGCACGTGGCCATGCCACCCGCCCAGAGCAGCCGGCGAACGTCCGCAACACGGCGTCAGCCGCCCCTTGAATTCACTTCGCGAACAGCTGCGAGCGATCCTTGAAGGACTTGAACTCCAGCGCGTTGCCCGACGGGTCGCGGAAGAACATCGTCGCCTGCTCGCCGACCTGGCCGGCGAAGCGGATGTAGGGCTCGATCACGAACTTCACGCCGCCGGCGCGCAGCCGCTCCACGAGCGCGTGGAAGTCGTCCCAGTCGAGCACGACGCCGAAGTGCGGGACCGGCACGTCGTGGCCGTCGACAGGATTGTGGTGGTCGGCCGCGCGAGTGGGCGACAGATGGGCGACGATCTGGTGGCCGAAGAGGTCGAAGTCGATCCACTCGTCGCTCGAGCGGCCCTCCGGGCAGCCCAGCAGGCCACCGTAGAAGCCGCGCGCGGCGGCCAGGTCGTCGACCGGGAAGGCGAGGTGGAAAGGGGCGATGGAGCTCATGGCGTGGGCATCGGGGAGCGCGCGTCGGGGCGCGGGAAGCCGGATTGTCGCAAGCCTGCATGGGTGCGACGCCGGCCTCGTCCGGAGCGCACAGGGAAGGGGGCCCGCCGGCATCGACCGGCCGCGGCGCGACCGCGCGCGCTGCCGCGGCGCGGGCCCGATACCATGGTCGACCTGCGTGTGATGTGGAGCCTTGCCGATGACCTGGATCGTCACCGGCGCGAGCCGCGGCCTCGGCCGCCAGCTGGCGCTGCAACTGGCCGACCGTGGCCATGCGGTGCTGGCGATCGCGCGCGACGCGGCGGCGCTGGACACGCTGGCGGCCGAGCGTCCCGGACGCATCGCGGCGCTGTCGCTGGACCTGGCCGACGCCGGCGCCATCGGCCCGCGCATGGCGCAGGCGCTGCAGGGCATCGACGCGGTCTCGGGCCTGGTCAACAACGCTGGCATCGGGCGCTACGCGCCCTTCGTCGAGCAGGGCGCCGACGCCTCGGCGGCCATCGTGCAGGTCAACCTGACGGCGCCCATCCTGCTCGTGCACGCGGTGCTGCCGCGCCTGCTCGCGCAAGGCCGTGGCCACATCGTCAACATCGGCTCCGACCTCGCGCGCCGGCCGCTCGCCAACATGGCGGTCTACGCGGCCACCAAGCATGGGCTGGCGGGTTTCTCGCACTCGCTGCTGCGCGAGGTCAAGGGCGCCGGCGTGCGCGTCAGCCTGGTCAACCCCGGCATCATCGACACCGGCTTCGGCGGCAGCGGCGCGGAGGGCAGCCGGGAGGCGTCGTGGAGCCTGCGGCCGGCCGAGCTGGCGGCGCTGATCGTGCAGCTGATCGAGCAGCCGGGCTTCCAGCTGGTCGACGAGCTGTCGGTGCACCCGCTCGGCCAGGATGGCTACTGAGCGGCGCCGACCGCCGCGCGCACGCGAATCGGCCGGCCCCATGACCACGCTCATCCTGCTGCCCGGCCTGGCCTGCGACGGTGCGCTGTTCCGCGACCAGCGCGGCGCGCTCGCCGCCGCCGGCCACGAGGTGCAGGTCGGCGACGTGCACACGCGCCACCCGACCCTGCCCGCGATGGCCGCGGCGCTGCTGGCCGAGCACGCAGGGCCGCTGGCCCTGGCCGGCAGCTCGATGGGCGGCATGCTGGCGCTGGAGGCCTGGCGCCAGGCGCCCGGGCGGATCGCCGGGCTGGCGCTGCTGGGCACCAGCGCACGCGCCGACACGCCGGAGCTGCTGAAGCTGCGCGGCGATGCCATCGCGCTGTTCGCGCAGGGCCGCATGGACGAGGTGCTGCGCGCCAACGTGATGTTCGCCTTCCACCCGCGCCATGCGGGCGACGCCGCGATGGTGGGCGACTACCTGGCGATGGTCCGGCGCGCCGGCGCGGCCCAGCTGATCGCGCAGAACCGCGCCGTGATGGCGCGCGAGGACCTGCGGCCATGGCTGCCGCGCATCGGCTGCCCGACGCTGGTGATGGTCGGCGAGGCCGACGTGCTGACCCCGCCCGAGCAGGCCCGGGAGATCGCCGACGCCGTCCCCGGCGCCGTGCTGGAGATGCTGCGCGAGTGCGGCCATCTGCTGACCTGGGAGCAGCCGGCGCGCGTGAACGCGGGGCTGCAGCGGTGGCTGGAGCGGATCAGCCCGTGATGACGCCGCCGCCCAGGCACACCTCGCCGTCGTACAGCACCGCCGACTGGCCCGGCGTCACCGCCCATTGCGGCGCGTCGAAGTCGAGCCGGAAGGCCTCACCCTCGGGCGTGACGCGGCAGCGCGCGTCGGCCTGCCGGTAGCGCGTCTTCGCCGCCAGCGCGCCGGGCGGCGGCGGATGCCCGGCGACCCAGCTGCAATCGTCGGCGCGCAGCGTGGACGACATCAGCCACGGGTGATCGTGGCCCTGCACGGCGACCAGCACGTTGCGCGCCAGGTCCTTGCGCGCGACGTACCAGGGCGCGTGCAGGCCGAGGTCGACGGCCGGCGCCGCCTCGGCCGTTGCCGCATCTGGCGCAGGCGCGTTTGCTGCACGAAGGCGCGACCGCCTCGGCGGCGCGGGCGGCTTCAGGCCCCCAATGCCCAGGCCCTGGCGCTGGCCGAGCGTGTAAAAGCTCAGCCCCATGTGATGGCCGATGACGCGGCCGCGCTCGTCCTCGATGTCGCCCGGCGCCTGGTGCAGATAGCGCGACAGGAACTCGCGGAACGGGCGTTCGCCGATGAAGCAGATGCCCGTCGAGTCCTTCTTCCTCGCGTTCGGCAGCCCGATGCGCTCGGCGATCGCCCGCACCTCGGTCTTGGGCAGCTCGCCGACCGGGAACAGCGTGCGCGCCAGCTGCGCCTGTGTCAGACGGTGCAGGAAGTAGCTCTGGTCCTTGGTCGGGTCCAGGCCCTTCAGCAGCTCGAAGCGCGGCGCCTCGGCGGCGTCGCGGACCTGGCGCACGCGCGCGTAGTGTCCGGTGGCGATGCGCGACGCCCCCAGCCGCATCGCGTGGTCGAGGAAGGCCTTGAACTTGATCTCGGCGTTGCACAGCACGTCCGGGTTCGGCGTGCGGCCGGCCTCGTACTCGCGCAGGAACTCGGCGAAGACGCGGTCCTTGTACTCGGCGGCGAAGTTGACGTGCTCGAGCTCGATGCCGATGACGTCGGCCACCGCCGCCGCGTCGACGAAGTCGACGTTCGACGAGCAGTACTCGCCGTCGTCGTCGTCCTCCCAGTTCTTCATGAAGATGCCGACGACCTCGAAGCCCTGCTGCTTCAGCAGCCAGGCGCTGACGGCCGA
>CAZQPN010000375.1:0-3642 GCA_964595215.1 uncultured Rubrivivax sp.
CAGTGCGTGGGCATGGGCGAGGCCTTCGCGCTCGCCCAGGCCGAGATGGGCGCCGAGAGCGAGCGCATCCGCATGCTGCACCAGCGGCTGGTCAGCGGCCTGACGACCATCGACCAGGTCTTCAGCAACGGCCACCTCGAGCGGCGCGTGCCGCACAACCTGAACATCAGCTTCAACTTCGTCGAGGGCGAGTCGCTGATCATGGGCGTCAAGGGCATCGCGGTGTCGTCGGGCTCGGCCTGCACCTCGGCCAGCCTGGAGCCCAGCTACGTGCTGCGCGCACTGGGCCGCAGCGACGAGCTGGCGCACTCGAGCCTGCGCATGACGATCGGCCGCTTCACCAAGACCGAGGACGTGGACTACGCCATCGGCCTGTTGCAGGAGCGCGTGGCCAAGCTGCGCGAGCTCTCGCCGCTGTGGGAGATGTACCAGGAAGGCGTCGACCTGAGCACCATCCAGTGGGCGGCGCACTGACCGCCTGAACACACCCGAGGAGAACCACATGGCATACAGCGAGAAAGTCGTCGAGCACTACGAGCACCCGCGCAACGTCGGCTCGTTCGACAAGGGCGATGACTCGGTAGGCACCGGCATGGTCGGGGCGCCGGCCTGCGGCGACGTGATGAAGCTGCAGATCAAGGTCGACCCGGCCACCGGCAAGATCGCCGACGCACGCTTCAAGACCTATGGCTGCGGCTCGGCCATCGCGTCGAGCTCGCTCGTCACCGAGTGGGTCAAGGGCAAGTCGCTCGACGAGGCGCTGACGATCAAGAACACGCACATCGCGCAGGAGCTTGCGCTGCCGCCGGTGAAGATTCACTGCTCGATCCTCGCCGAGGATGCGATCAAGGCCGCAGTCGAAGACTACAAGGCCAAGCACGCCGTCGGGTCCTGAAGCGATGTCCGTCACGCTGACCGAAGCCGCGGCACGCCACGTGTCGCGCTACCTGACCCGGCGCGGCAAGGGCGTCGGCGTGCGCCTGGGCGTCAAGACCACCGGCTGCTCGGGCCTGGCCTACAAGCTGGAGTACGCCGACGACGTGACGCCCGACGACGTGGTCTTCGAGGACCACGGTGTTAAGGTGCTGATCGACCCCAAGAGCCTGCCTTACCTGGACGGCACCGAGCTCGACTTCGTGCGCGAGGGGCTCAACGAGGGTTTCAAGTTCCACAACCCGCGCGAGAAGGACCGCTGCGGCTGCGGAGAGTCCTTTCGCGTCTGACATGACCGTCGGCGCGCTCCTTGTCGGGCCCGGCCGGCCCGACCATCCGCAGGTGGCGGCGCTGCTCGACGGGCTGGACCGCTACCTGGCCAGCCTCTACGCGCCCGAGGACAATCACATCCTCGACATCGAGGCGCTGAAGGCGCCGGAGGTGGACTTCCTCGTCGCCGAGTTCGACGGTGTCGTCGTCGGTTGCGGTGCGACGCGGTGCATGGCTGGCGAGACCGCCACCGGCGGCCTGCCGTACGGCGAAGTCAAGCGCATGATGGTCGACGCGGCACACCGCGGCCGCGGTGTCGCCGCGGCGCTGCTGCGGGCGCTGGAGAGGCGGCTGGTGGCACGCGGGGTGGGCCTGGCGCTGCTGGAGACGGGCCGTGACCAGCACGCCGCGGTGCGCCTTTACGACCGGCACGGCTACCGGCGGCGCGGCCCTTTCGCCGGCTACCCCGACAACGGACTGTCGCTGTTCTACGAAAAGAGCCTGGACGCATGACGCTGGACGACGACGACTTCACGCTGTTCGGCCTGCCGGAGCGCTTCGCGCTGGACACGACAGCGCTGGACGCGCGCTGGCGCGCGTTGCAGGCCGAGGTGCATCCCGATCGCTTCGCCGCCGACGGCGCCGCCGCGCAGCGCGTGGCGATGCAGTGGGCCGTGCGCGTCAACGAGGCCTACCGCCGGCTGAAGGACCCGCTGAAGCGCGCGGCCTACCTGTGCGAGCGCCGCGGTGCGCCGATCGACGCGGAGAACAACACGGCCATGCCGGCCGACTTCCTGGTCCAGCAGATGGCCTGGCGCGAGGCGCTCGACGAGGCCGGCGGACTGGCCGCCGTCGAGGCGCTGGACGACGAGGTTCGCCGCCACGAGCGCGAACGGCTGGCGGCACTGGCTCGGACGCTGGACGAGGGTGGCGAGGCGGTGGCCGCGGCCGCCCAGGTGCGGGCATTGATGTTCGTCGCCCGTTTCTGCGCCGACATCGAACGCCGGCTCGAGGCCTTCGAGCCGCACAACTGACGCTATCCATGGCCCTGCTGCAGATCTCCGAACCCGGCCAGTCGCCCGACCCGCACCAGCGGCGCATCGCGGTCGGCATCGACCTCGGCACCACGCATTCGCTCGTTGCCGCCGTGCGCCACGGCGTGCCCGAGTGCCTGCCCGATGCCCAGGGCCGGGTGCTGCTGCCGTCGGCCGTGCACGTGCTCGGCGACGGCCGGCGCGCGATCGGCCACACCGCACTGGACGCCCAGGCCGACGACCCCGAAAACGTGCTCGTGTCGGTCAAGCGCTTCATGGGCCGCACGCTGGCTGACGTCGTCGGCCACGGGCGGCTGCCATACCGGTTCGTCGACCGGCCGGGCATGCTGGCGATCGACACGCGCGAGGGCGAGAAGTCGCCGGTCGAGGTCTCGGCCGAGATCCTCGCCACGCTGCGCCAGCGTGCCGAGGACAGCTTCGACGACGAGCTGTTCGGCGCCGTCATCACGGTGCCGGCCTATTTCGACGACGCCCAGCGACAGGCCACCAAGGACGCCGCGCAGCTGGCCGGCCTGAACGTGCTGCGCCTGATCAACGAGCCGACGGCGGCCGCGGTGGCCTATGGGTTGGACAACGGCAGCGAGGGCCTCTACGCGGTCTACGACCTCGGCGGCGGCACCTTCGACATCTCGCTGCTGCGCCTGACGCGTGGTGTGTTCGAGGTCGTGTCCACGGGCGGCGACGCGGCGCTGGGAGGCGACGACTTCGACCATGCGCTGGCCGACTGGGCGCTGGCGCAGACCGGCGTGCAGGCCGTGTCGGCCCAGGACAAGCGCGCGGTGCTGGTCGCTGCCCGCCGCGCCAAGGAGGCGCTGACCGACGCCGACCGGACGACGCTGCAGGCCCGCGTCGGCGGCCAGCCGCTGCGCTGCGAGGTCTCGCGTGCCCAGTTCGACGCCCTGGCGCGGCCGCTGGTGGACCGGACGCTGGCGGCGGTGCGCAAGGCGTTGCGCGATGCCAGGGTGGGCCGCGACGAGGTGCAGGGCGTGGTGATGGTCGGCGGCTCGACGCGCGTGCCGGGCGTGCGCATCGCCGTCAGCGAGTTCTTCGGCCGCGAGGTGCTGACCAACCTGAACCCCGACGAGGTGGTCGCGATCGGTGCGGCGATCCAGGCCAATGCGCTGGCGGGCAACGCACACGAAGGCGAACTGCTGCTGCTCGACGTGATTCCGCTGTCGCTCGGCCTGGAGACCATGGGCGGGCTGGTGGAGCGCATCATCGAGCGCAACAGCACGATCCCGGTGGCCAAGGCGCAGGACTTCACGACCTTCAAGGACGGCCAGACCGCGATGGCGCTGCACGTGGTGCAGGGCGAGCGCGACCTGGTGGCCGAGTGCCGCAGCCTGGCGCGCTTCGAGCTGCGCGGCATCCCGCCGATGGCGGC
>CAZQPN010000376.1:0-3629 GCA_964595215.1 uncultured Rubrivivax sp.
CACGATCCGCGCCGACGCCACCGCGCAGGGCGACGGTGGACGCATCATCCTGTGGAGCGACGAGGCCACGCGGGCCTTCGGCAGCCTCAGCGCGCGCGGCGGCAGCCTGGGCGGCGACGGCGGCTTCATTGAGACCTCGGGCGGGTGGCTGGACGCAAGGCCGGCGGCGATCGATGTCTCGGCGCCGGGGGGGCGCTCGGGCGATTGGCTGCTGGACCCCTTCAACATCACGATCTCGGACGGTGTGTCCGATAGCAACGTCGACCCGTCCTTCACCGCCGCTGGTCCGAGCGCGGTGCTGTCCGCCGAGACGATCGAGGCGGCGCTGAACGCCGGCACCAATGTCACCGTCTCCACCGGTGGCGTGGGCGTCGGCGTGCAGGCCGGCTTCGTGTTCATCAACAACGCGACGATCGATGTCGTGGCGGCAAGCCCGGGCGCGCTCACGGTCATCGCGGACAGCTACATCGACATCCTCGCGTCCGGCATCGACAGCGCCGGCCGGCTGAACATCCGATTGCTCGCGGGTCGGGATCCGAGCGCCGCGGGCTACATCAACGTCTCCCTGGACAGCTCGATTGCCAGCGGTGGCGGAGACGTCTTCCTGGGTGGATTCGCGTCCGGGACAGATTCGACGGGCCTGACGTTCACCGAGGCAGCGCGTGGCTCGACGTCGAGCGGATTCGGGGTCCAACTCTTCGGTGCCATCGATGCCGGCGCCGGCCGGGTCACGATTCGGGGAGTAGGGCCGGGCGCGGCGCCGGTCACCGCGCGGCCTGGCGTGCGCATCGGCGGCCCAGTCACGGCCGGTGACGTCGAGGTCCGGGGCAGCACGGCGTTCGGGTCGGGCGTGTCCGTCCTGGCTGGTGACATCGTCGCCGCGAACAGCATCGACATCGACGGCCGCAGCGACGCCGCGTTTGCCGGTGTGGTGCTCGGGGATTCATTCGATGGGGCTGCCCTGAGCGTGCTGGGTCTCTCCGGTGCGGGCTCGCTGACCGTCTCGGGCTACTCGGCACTCAGCCACGGCATCGACATCACGCACGGCTCGGGCGCGCTCGCACCGACGCTGTCGGCGGCCGGCGGGGCGTCCGTCACCGTGGACGGCCGGTCCGGCGACCCTTCGCCTGGCTCCTTCGGCGTGGTCCTGGCCGGTGCAGGGTTGGCCGGGAGCCACCCCGCGATGGATCTCACCGGTGGCGGAACGGTAACGATCGGCAACCCCGCGGCCCTGGGGGCTGGCGTCAACGGCACGTTCTCGGCCAACGGGGCCTGGATGGTCGGCGACGGCCTGCTCGAGATCTATGCCGAGCCCGGTAGCGCCGAGCTCGGCATCGGCCTCGAGCTCAGCCAGCTCACGTTCGACGGTGGCATCGGGTTCACCACCAACGGTGCAGTGTCGGTGCTCTCGTCGGATCTGACGACGAACGGCGCGGCGGCGGACATCACCGTCTCCAGTTCCAGCTGGCAGGTCCACGACACCGTTTCGCTGACCAGCGGCGGTGGCGACATCACGCTGGACGGGTTCACCGGCTTCGACCTGCCTATCGGTGGCGGGCTGTTCTTCGCCGCCGTCGCGGGGACGGCCGACTCGACCGGTATCGGGATCCGGGTACTGGACGCCTCGGTCGCGGCGGGCGGCGGACAGGTGTCGATACGCGGCGCCAGCTACCAGCAGAACGGCAAGGGCGTCGACGTCCGCAACTCGATCGTGTCCGCGGCCGGCATCTCGGTGCAGGGCAATGACACCGCCCTGGGTGGTGTGGGCGTGGACATCTTCTCGACCCAGCTGCTGGCGTCGTCCCGGATCGACGTCCAGGGGCAGGGCGACCTGACCGGCGTGTCCCTGTCCGGCCAGGATCTGCGCGTGCGCGTCTTCCCGACGTTGCCCGATCCCCTGGCCGCGTTGCAGGTCGTCGGCGAGAGCCTGGCGCCCGCCTCCGGCCTCACCTACGGCGTCTTGCTCGACGCCACCACGGCGACGACCTTCGTGCCGATGTCGGCCTTCACCGGCGCAGGCATCGACATCCAGGGTCGATCGAACGACACCGCCGTCTCTATCTTCGACGTGGGCGACCTGCTCAAGCGAACGATCCTGATCGGCGGCGGCGGAACCCTCACGATCGGTCAGACGCCCGACCTGGGCAGCGATGCGATCGGCCTGGAGTTCGTGGGCGCCTGGCTGAGCGGCGACGGCGGCCTGGACATTGCCGGGTCGAGCCGCATCCGCTTGCTGGGCACACTGTTCGAGTATTCGGGCGGGATGACGCTGCAGTCCAGCGGCTCGGTGGCCCTGGACCGGTCGACGCTGTCGACGATCGAGTCCGCGGCGCCGGTCGCCATCCTCAGCTCGGGCGCGCAGAGCCTCAGCGAGTCGTCGATCTTCAGCAACGGCGGCGACGTCACGCTGAGCGGGTTCACACCTTACGACGCGCCGTTCGGCGCCGGGACCTTCGTCGCCACCGTGGCCCCCAGCACCGCCGGCTCGGGCGCCGCGGGCATCGATCTCTTCTTCTCCGACATCGACGCCCTGGGCGGCGCCGTGCTGATCAGCGGTGGCAGCAATGCCGCGTCGGGTCGGGGGGTGGCGATGGATTCGTCGACCGTCATTGGCGGCGCCATCGAGGTGCGCGGCAACGCGAGCCGGCTCAACTCGGTCGGCACCGGGACCGGCGTCTACCTGCGCCGCTCGCCGCTGGTGGCGACCGACGCGGTGGTCGGCGCGATCCGCGTGTCCGGCGTCGGTGGCGCGATCGGGGTCGACGTCAGCCCCGCCGCGGCACCGGCGCTGTCGATCGTGCCGGGTGCGTCGATGGTCATCGCCGGCGAAAGCCCGGCAGGGCCCTTCGGCGTGCGCATGGCGCCGGGCATCTTCGGCGCCGGCGGGCCCGTCTCCGCGCTCGACGCCGGCGTGGAGATCTACGGCGGCGCTGCCGGCACCGCGATCGACTTGCGCGGATTCACCGGCAGCGAGGCCTTCTTCGACGTCGGCGGCGGCTACCTGTGGATCGGCGACGCCAACGCCGGCAGCGTGGCCATCTCCGACGCGGTCCTGTCCGGCAGCGGCGTGATCGCGACCGGCGACGGCCGGATCCGCATCACCGCGACCTCGTCGCTGTCGCTCGACAACGTCCAGCTGACCGGCACGCGGCCGGTCACGCTCTACAGCCCGACGCTGCTGACCGCGGGCACCACGTCGATCGTCGGCGCGGCCGCGGGTGACGCGGTGGTGCTCGCCGGCGGTGCGGCGACGCCGATGACGAACTGGTCCAACACCGCGGATCCGCTGTCGGTCCTGCAGGCACCCAACGGCCGCTGGCTGGCGCACCTCGTCGACGTGACCGCGACGGGCAGCTACCCAGGCGATCTTCCCCACTACTTCCAGCCGCCCCTCGCGGTGGTCGGGGATGGCGCCAGCGACGCGTACACCGGCAACGGCCTGGTGTTCTCCACGCCGCAATTCGCCACCGTCAGCGCGACGTTCCTGCCGAAGACCTACGACGGCACGACATCGGCGCAACTCGGCAGCTTCAGCGCCGTGGGCGTCAACGGCGACCAGGTGACCGGTGCCAGCCTCGGTGGAGTGCCCGAGTTCGCGACCGCGAACGCCGGCACCAACATCCCGGTCG
>CAZQPN010000377.1:0-3623 GCA_964595215.1 uncultured Rubrivivax sp.
GATGAACCGCGAGATGTGGGCGCATCCGGCGACCCAGCGCAACATCGCCCAGGTGCAGGCCGATGGCGCCGTCGTGCTCGGCCCGGCGAGCGGCGACCAGGCCTGCGGCGAGTTCGGCGACGGCCGCATGCTCGAGCCCGAAGAGCTGCGCGACGAGCTGATCGCCTTCCTCCAGCCCAAGCGGCTGGCCGGCCGGCGCGTGCTGGTGACCGCCGGGCCGACCTTCGAGGCGATCGACCCGGTGCGCGGCATCACCAACCACAGCAGCGGCAAGATGGGCTTCGCGATCGCGCGCGCGGCGCAGGAGGCGGGCGCCGAGGTCACGCTGGTGGCCGGGCCGGTGCACCTGGCCACACCGCGCCACGTGAGGCGCATCGACGTCACGAGCGCGCAGCAGATGTTCGACGCCGTGCTGCCGGCGGCGCCGTTGCACGACGTCTTCGTCGCCACCGCGGCGGTGGCCGACTGGCGGCCGGCGCGCGTCGACGGCCACAAGATCAAGAAGGATGGCAAGAAGACCGTGCCCAGCCTCGAGCTGGTCGAGAACCCGGACATCCTGGCTGCCGTGGCGCGCCTGCCGGCGGGGCAGCGCCCGTGGTGCGTCGGCTTCGCCGCCGAGAGCCGCGACCTGGTCAAGCACGCGCGCGACAAGCTGGTGCGCAAGGGCGTGCCGCTGATCGTCGGCAACCTCGGGCCGGCGACCTTCGGCCGCGACGACAACACGCTGCTGCTGGTCGATGCCGCCGGCGAACGCGAAGTGCCGAGCGGCCCGAAGCTGGCGCTGGCCCGCCTGCTGGTGGCCGAGATCGCCGAACGATCGACGCCGCGCTGACGCGCCGACGCGGCCTGACCTGCGACGACCCGATGACGACGACGATTGCCGTGCGCGTGCTCGACCCCCGGCTGGCCGAGCGCTTCGACGAACTCGGCCCGGCCTACGCCACCCCCGGCAGCGCCGGGCTGGACCTGCGCGCCTGCGTCGACGCGCCGCTGGTGCTGGCGCCGGGGCAGGCCGAGCTCATTCCGACCGGGCTGGCCATCCACATCGGCGACCCCGGCCTGGCGGCGATGATCCTGCCGCGCTCGGGGCTGGGCCACAAGCACGGCATCGTGCTCGGAAACCTGGTCGGCCTGATCGACAGCGACTACCAGGGCCCGCTGATGGTCAGCGCCTGGAACCGCGGGCGCGAGCCCTTCACCGTGCAACCGATGGAGCGGCTGGCGCAGCTCGTCATCGTGCCGGTCGTGCAGGCGCGCTTCGAGCGCGTCGAGTCCTTCGAGGCGTCGGCGCGCGGCGAAGGCGGCTTCGGGTCGACCGGCCGCGGCTGAGGCCAGGCGGCTGACCTCAGGCGGCTGACGCGGCCAGCGGCGCCAGCCAGTCCCCGGCCTCCCGGAACGGGTGTGCGCTGCGCTCGGCGCGGGCGCGCACGTAGGCACCCTCGATGGCGGTCAGCACCAGGCGGGCGAACGAGCGCGTGCGTTCCGGGTCACCGAGGTCGACGCGCCGGGCGATCGTCTCGGTCCAGCCCGCCAGCGCGTCGGCCAGCGTGTCGTGCAGGCCGTCGGCGCCGTCGCCGAGGTCCAGGCTGACGGTGCCGACGGCGCAGCTGCGCCGGAAGTCCGACTGCTCGACGCGGCGCGCGAAGGCGCCGAACAGCGCTCGGACGCGGTCCTGTGCCGGCGCGTCGCCTGCCAGCGCAGCCTCGATGAAGTCCTGCACGCGCGCGGCGTAGAGCGTCAGGGCCTCGTGCGCGATCTGCGACTTGCCGCCGGGAAAGAAGTGGTAGACCGACCCCTTGGGCGCGCCGCTGACGCGCACCAGGTCGTTGATGCCGGCGCCGGACAGGCCGTAGCCGCGCAACAGGTCGATCGCCGACTCCAGCATCCGCTGCCGGCTGTCGTTCGTGTCGGTGCGGGACATCGCAGGTGTCGCTTGACGAATAAATAAACCAGTCTATATATTAACAGCATCGCGTGGATCCCGAGGAGCGATGCGATGACGATCCCGAACGATGGCCCGCGTTCGCCGATGGACCCCGAGGAGTGGCGGCTGCGCGTCGACCTGGCGGCCTGCTACCGGCTGGTCGCGCGGCACGGCTGGGACGACCTCGTCTTCACCCACATCTCGGCCCGCGTGCCCGGGCCGCAGCCTCACTTCCTGATCAATCCCTACGGCCACCGCTTCGACGAGATCACGGCGTCGAGCCTGGTCAAGGTCGATCTCGAGGGCCGCCGGATCGACCACGGCGCGGCCCCGATCAACCCGGCGGGCTTCACGATCCACAGCGCGGTGCACGCGGCGCGCGAGGACGCGGCCTGCGTGCTGCACCTGCACAGCCTGAACGGGGTCGCGGTGTCGGCGCAGGAGGGTGGGCTGCTGCCGCTGTCGCAGCACGCGATGTTCGTGCTGTCGTCGCTCGGCACTCACGACTACGAGGGCGTGGCGCTGGAGGCCGACGAACGGCCGCGCCTGGTGCGCGACCTCGGCGACCGGCGCTTCCTGATGCTGCGCAACCACGGCCTGCTGACCGTCGGGCGCACGGTCGCCGAGGCCTTCGTCGCGATGTACTTCTTCGAGACCGCGTGCACGATCCAGGTCCGCGCGCTGGCCGGTGGCGTGCCGCTGCGCCCGATCCCGCCGTCCATCGTCGCCGGCGCGGCGCGCCAGTGGGAGGCCGTCACGCACGGCGCGGGCGGCGACCTGGCCTGGCCGGCGCTGCTGCGCGGGTTGGACCGGGACGACCCGGGCTACCGGCACTGATCCGCCGGCATCGGGCCGCGCGCGGCCTACTGCAGCCGCTTCGGCGCCGCCGCCGCCGTCAGCACGCCGATCGCCGCCGAGCCGACGCTGCCGGCCGCGACCTCCTCGTCGGTCGCCTGCCGCACCGCCTCGACCTTGATCTGCAGCCGGATCGCGACGCCGGCCAGTGGGTGGTTGCCGTCCAGCACCACGTGCTCCGGGTAGACCTCGGTGACGACGTAGATCGCGTCGGCGGGCATGTCCGGGGTCGTGGCGCCCGGCGGCAGCCCTTCGAAGGCCAGGCCCGGCTCGAGCTGCGCGGGGAAGATCGATCGCGGCTCGAAGCACACCCGCTCCGGCCGGTAGTCGCCGAAGGCCTGCTCGGGCTCGATCTGCACGCGTGTGGCGAAGCCGGCGGCCTGTCCGGCGATGGCATCCTCGACGGCGCCGAGCAGGTCGTGGCCGCCGAAGAAGAACTCGGTCGGCGTCTCGAGCGCGTCGATGGCGCGGTTCTGGGCATCGGTCATCGTCCACGTGAGCGAGACGACGCAGGGCGGGGCGATCAGCATGGGTCGATGATCGCATGGCCGGTGCGTGCGCCGGCCGGGCGCGCCGCCGTCGGACGGATACGCCGATCGCTCGGCGAGAATCCGGCCGATGGACCTGAACGCCCCGCTCACGCTGCTCGGCGGCCTCTCGCCCGCCGCCTTCATGCGCCGCCACTGGCAGAAGCGGCCGCTGCTGGTGCGCCAGGCCTGGCCGAGCGCGACGCCGCCGCTGGCGCGCGCGGCGCTGTTCGACCTCGCCGGGCGCGACGGCGTCGAGTCCCGCCTCGTCGAGCGCGTCGCCGGCGCGCCCGCGGGCGGCTGGCGGCTGCGCCACG
>CAZQPN010000378.1:0-3620 GCA_964595215.1 uncultured Rubrivivax sp.
CCGACGGCTGGATCAACATCGGCGGCGCCAACCAGGCCAACTGGGAGCGCATCGCGCGCCTGGTCGACGCGCCGGAGCTGATCGCCGACCCGCGCTTCGCGACCAACAGCGCGCGCATGGCCCACCGCGACGAGCTCGCGACGCTGCTCGGCGAGCACCTGTGCACGCGATCGACCGCCGACTGGCTGGCGGCGCTGGACGCCGCAGGCATTCCGGCCGGCCCGATCAACGACATCGCCCACATGGCCGCCGACCCGCAGGTGCAGGCGCGCGGGATGGTCGTGGACCTCCAGCACCCCGTGGCCGGCCCGACGCGGGCGCTCGGCGTGCCGGTCAAGTTCGGCGCCACGCCCGGCAACATCCGCCGGCCGGCGCCGACCTATGGCCAGCACACGGCCGAGGTGCTGCGCGAGGCAGGCTATGGCGACGACCAGATCGCCGCGCTGGCCGCGGCGCGTGCCGTCCACGTCGGCTGATCGACCGGTGGCGCCGGTCGCCGGCCGCGGCGGGCTCTCAGGTGCTGCCGATCCGGCGACCGGATCGTCGGGCGAACGGGTCCACTCCCTTGTTGCCGGACGACCGCGCTCGGCGCGCAGCGCGCGAGACCTGCAACCTCACAAGTGGGCTGGAACGGTCATCGCAGGGCACTTGGTAGTGTCAACCGTGATTGACGAATGTCGTGCGACTCGATCTGCTGCGCACCTCGGCCAGCGGCGGCGCAGGCGCGCGGCAGACCGCGCCTGCACCCGGCATGCCGCGCCGGTCAGCGAGGGTCGTCGACGTCGCGCCGGCACCGCCTGCGCAGTTCGGCCCAGCCGTCCGGGCCGAGCTGGCGCAGCGTCTGGACGTTGGCCTCGAAGATGGCCTCGGCCTCGGGGAATGCCGTGACCGCGCGGTCGACGCTGGCCTCGCGCAGCAGGTGCAGCGTCGGATAGGGCGACCGGTTGGTCGCGTTCGCCACGTCGTCCGGCTCGGACCCCGCAAAGCGGTAGTCGGGATGGAAGCTCGCGATCTGCAGCACGCCTTCCAGGCCCAGCGCCGCCAGGGCGCTGTCGGCCACGTCGAGGAAGTCGTTGAAGGCGAGAAAGTCGGTCAGCACCCTCGGGTGGATCAGCAGGGTCGTTTCGACCCGATCGACGGGCGAGCTGGCCAGGAGGCCCATCTCGTCGACCAGCTCGCCGAGCAGGGCGTCCACATCGCCGGCATCGCTCGCGACGTAGCGCACCAGGCCCTTCACCTGAGGCGCCTTGGCGAAGGGGCACAGGTTCAGGCCGATGACCGCGCGCTCGACCCAGGCACGGGTCTCGGCGATGACGGCGTCGCCTGCGGCGGGTTCAGCGTTCATCGCCGCATCCGGCCGCATCCGGCCAGTCCAAGGCGTGCCGCCGCGCGGCCGGACGCCGGGCCAGCGTCGTCGCCTGGCCAGAAGGTCTGCCGCGCCCACATCGTCAGGTCGGGGTGTCGGGCCGTCAGCCGATGCGCCGCGCGTCCTCGATCACCTTGCCGTCGTTGGGCAGCGTGCCGGGTGCCGCCAACGCGACCTCGCTGCGCAGCTTGGTGACCTCGCGCACGGTGGCCGCCAGTGCCGCGGCCAGGCCCTCGGGCGCGCCGGCGACCTCGGCGTGCAGCGTCATGCGGTCGTTGGCCATCTCGCCCTCGATGACCAGCCGCCCGCGCATCACCTCGGGATGACGCTTCAGCACCTCGGCGACCTGGCTCGGGTGCACAAACATGCCGCGCACCTTGGCCGTCTGGTCGGCGCGTCCCATCCAGCCCTTGATGCGGGGGGCGGTGCGGCCGGTCGGGCAGGAGCCGGCGAGCACCGCCGACAGATCGCCGGTGCCGAAGCGCACCAGCGGGTAGTCGGGGTTGAGCGTCGTGACGACGACCTCGCCGACCTCGCCGTCGGCCACCGGCTCGCCGGTGCCGGGGCGCACGATCTCGACGATCACGCCTTCGTCGAGCACCAGCCCCTCGCGCGCCGCGGTCTCGTAGGCGACGAGGCCGAGGTCGGCGGTGCCGTAGCTCTGGTAGGCCATCACGCCGCGCGCGGCCAGCCAGTCGCGCAGCGCGGGCGGGAAGGCTTCGCCGCCGACCGAGGCCTTGGTCAGCGACGGCAGCGCGATGCCGAGTTCGTCGGCCTTCTCCAGCGCGATGCGCAGAAAGCTCGGCGTGCCGGCATAGGCATCGGGGCGCAGCTCGGCCATCGCCTGCAGCTGCAACTCGGTGTTGCCGACGCCGCCGGGGAACACGGTGCAGCCGATCGCATGCGCGCCGGTCTCCATCATCGAGCCGGCCGGCGTCAGGTGGTGGCTGAAGCTGTTGTGCACCAGGTCGCCGGCGCGGAAGCCGGCGGCAAACAGCGCGCGGCCGAAGCGCCACCAGTCGGCCGCCTCGCCCTCGGGCTCGTAGATCGGCCCGGGTGACTGGAAGACGCGGCGCGCGCCGCGCCGCCCGCCGCCGGTCGTCAGCGCCGCCCACCCGATCGCCGAGAAGCCGCCGAACGGATCGCCGCCGGCGGCGCGCGCGGCCTTCTGGCGCTCGAGCAGCTCGCTCTTGCGCGTCACCGGCAGCGCCGCCAGCGCGGCACGTGAACTCACCGCGGCGGCGTCGACACCGGACAGGATGGCCCCGAGCGCCGGGGTGGCCAGTGCGCGCGCGATCTGCGCCGGCAGCGCGCCCATGAGCGCCGCCTCGCGGGCGGCGGGGTCGCGCGTCTCCAGTGCGTCGTAGAACTCGCTCATCGCCGGGCTCCCTCCACTCGCGTCAAGCGCGTTAGTCCTCTCGTTCCCAGCGCCGCAGCTGCTGGCGCACGGTGTCGACGAAGCGCCGCACGTCGGCCGCGCCGGCCAGCGTGTGCCGCTGCCACTCGGACGTCAGCGCCGGCTTCTTCGCCAGCCGGGCGTCGATGGCGTCGCCGCCGCTGCCACCGAGGGCGAGCTCGATCACCGGCCGCCCCTTGATCTCGAAGCGCGTGCCGCGCTCGGCCAGCGGCTTCATCTCGCGCAGCTGGCGCCGCAGCGCGACCAGCGCCTCGTCGGCCCGAAAGGCGGGGGTGGGGACGGCCCAGCCGCCGTCGTCGTCGTGCGCCATCGTCGGCTCCGGCCCGCGCGGTCAGGCCAGCCAGCGCTTGCGGCGCTTGTAGCTCTTGGCGTCGCGGAAGCTCTTGCGGTCACCGCCGCCCATGCCGAGGTAGAACTCCTTGACGTCCTCGTTCTCGCGCAGCGCGGCCGCCTGGCCGTCCATCACGATGCGGCCGTTCTCGAGGATGTAGCCGTAGTCGCTGTAGCGCAGCGCCAGGTTGGTGTTCTGCTCGGCGAGCAGGAAGGTGACCTGCTCCTTCTGGTTCAGGTCCTTGACGATCTCGAAGACCTCCTCGACCAGCTGCGGCGCCAGGCCCATGCTCGGCTCGTCCAGCAGCACCATCTTCGGGTTGGCCATCAGCGCGCGGCCGATGGCGCACATCTGCTGCTCGCCGCCCGACGTGTAGGCGGCCTGCGAGGTGCGGCGCGTCTTCAGGCGCGGGAAGTACGTGTAGACCTTCTCCAGCGTCTCGGCCACCGCCGCCTTGCCGTCCTTGCGCGTGTAGGCGCCGGTCATCAGGTTGTCCTCGATCGTCA
>CAZQPN010000379.1:0-3603 GCA_964595215.1 uncultured Rubrivivax sp.
GGTCGAGCTGGCGCACCGCGCCGGCGGCGGCGTTGCGCGGGTTGACGAAGGTCTTGGCGCCCAGCTCGCGCTGGCGTTCGTTCAGACGCTCGAAGTCGTCGCGCCGCAGGTAGACCTCGCCGCGCACCTCCAGCACTGCCGGCGGCGCCGCCGCCGGAGCCCCCTGCAGCCGCAGCGGAATCGCCTTGATGGTGCGGATGTTCTGCGTCACGTCCTCGCCGGTTTCGCCGTCGCCGCGCGTGGCCGCCTGCACCAGGACGCCACCTTCGTAGCGCAGGTTGATCGCCAGGCCGTCGAACTTGAGTTCGCAGGCGTAGGCGATCGGCGGCGCGTCGGCCGGCAGGCCGAGCTCGCGCCGCACGCGGGCGTCGAAGGCCTCGGCGCCGCCAGCCGTGGTGTCGGTCTCGGTGCGGATGCTGAGCATCGGCACGCGGTGGCGCACCGGGCTGAAGCCTTCCAGCACGCGCCCCCCGACACGCTGCGTCGGCGAGTCGGGCGTGCGCAGCGCCGGGTGCGCGGCCTCGAGCGCCTGCAGCTCACGGAAAAGCCGGTCGTACTCGGCGTCCGGGACTTCCGGGTCGTCGAGCACGTAGTAGCGGTGGTCGTGGTGCTGGATCAGCGCGCGCAACTCGGCGGCGCGGCGCGCCTCGCTGGCCGTCGCGTCGCCTGCCCGGCCCACGCTCGGGCCCGCGTCGGAGGGTGACATCGGCTGACGCCCGCGCGGCCCGCCCCTCAGCCGCTGAACAACCGCCGTGCCGCGGCGGTTCCGGCGGCGAGGTCGCGCGCCTCCAGCTGCGCATAGAGCTGTTCGAGCTCCTTGCCGATGGCGGCAAAGGCGTGCACGGTGATCGGCTCGCCGTAGTCGTCGACGACCGTCGCCGCCAGATCGTCGGCAAGCTTGCGTGCCGAGGTGTGCCAGGCTGGGAAGGGCTCGGCCGCCGGCGGCGTCTGCGGCACGTCCAGGCACAGCTGCACCTCGCGCACGGCCGACTGTGCCGGATCCTCGGCCAGAGCGGCCTGGGCGTCGTAGCTGAGCGTCAGCACTGGCGGCGCGCCCTCCTCCTCCGCCGGCAGCACCAGCCGACCGGGCAACGGTCCCTTGACGAAGCCATGGCGCGCCGCGCACTGCTCGATGAAGCCGATCGACCAGGCCACCGCGTCGCTGCGCAGCGTCAGCGCGAGCTGGGCGTCGCGCGGGCTGGCGAAGGCGTCGAGCTCGCGCGCGCGCGCCACCACCTCGAGCATGTCGGGAAAGTCCGGCAGCGCGCCGACGGCGTCGGCAAAGCTCTGCACCTTCTGCACGAACTCGGAGTACTCGATCTCGTTGAGCGGACCGCTGCGGTTGGCCAGTTGCACCCCGGCCTGCAACTCGCCGTAGCGGTGGCCCGGATGCGGCGGCTGCCAGGTCCCGGTCTCGGCGTCCAGGCCCTCGATCGCGAACGGCTTGCTGCCGGCCCGACGCGTCGGCGGCAGGTGGGCGATGACGAACTCGCCGGTGACCGGCGACTCCAGGCCCAGGCCGACAATGGCGTCGATCAGCGGATCGAGCACCGGCAGGCGGCGCGCCGGTGCAACCGCCCGCGGCGCGGCGACTGCCGTCGTGCCTGGTCGCTCTTCGCCGGCGGCTGCCGGGTCGCCGCCGCAGGCCTCGCCGACCGGCTCTCCCAGCGAGGGTTCGGTGCGCGGCGCATCCGGGCCCGGCGGCACCACCTTCGGGACCCGCCCAGCCTGCCGCCGCGCCGACCACCAGCCCTGGGCACCAATGCCCGCGAGCACCAGCAGCGCGAGCGCGATCAGGGCCTCGGTCAGCGACATCGCGCGCCGTCCGTCCGGTCCGCCTAGGCCGCCTCGGCCATCGACACCGCCGACTCCATGTCGACCGCCACGATGCGCGACACGCCCTGCTCCTGCATCGTCACCCCGATCAGCTGCTCGGCCATTTCCATCGCGATCTTGTTGTGGCTGATGAACAGGAACTGCGTGCCCTGGCTCATCTCATTCACGAGTTTGGCATAGCGCTCGGTGTTGGCGTCGTCCAGCGGCGCGTCGACCTCGTCGAGCAGGCAGAACGGCGCCGGGTTCAGCTGGAAGATCGCGAACACGAGCGCGATCGCCGTCAGCGCCTTCTCGCCGCCGGACAGCAGGTGGATGGTCGAGTTCTTCTTGCCCGGCGGCTGCGCCATCACCTGCACGCCGGCGTCCAGGATCTCCTCGCCCGTCATCACCAGGCGCGCGTTGCCGCCGCCGAAGAGGCTGGGGAACATGCGCCCGAAGTGCTCGTTGACCTGGTCGAAGGTCTGCCCGAGCAGCGCTCGCGTCTCGAGGTCGATCTTGTGGATCGCACCCTCCAGCGTCGCGATCGCGTCACACAGGTCGGCGTTCTGCGCGTCGAGGAAGGTCTTGCGCTCGCTCGACGCGGTCAGCTCGTCGAGTGCCGCCAGGTTGACCGCGCCGAGCGACGCGACCTCCTTGTTGATGCGGTCGATCTCGCCCTGCAGGCCCCAGAGCTTGACGCCGCCGTCCTCGATCCCGCGGCCGAGCACCTCGACGTCGACCTCGGCCGCCGCGAGCTGCTCCAGATACTGGGCGCCGCCGAGTTGTGCGGCCTGCTGCTCGAGCTGCAGCCTGGCCAGTCGCTCGCGCAGCGGGTCTACGCTGCGCTCGAGCGTCAGGCGCTGCTCGTCGGCCTGGCGCAGCTTCGCGCCCAGGTCGTCGTAGGCGCTGCGCGCCGCGGCCAACGCTTCCTCGCGGGCCAGGCGCAATGCCAGGGCCTCCTGCAGACCCGCCTGGGCGGCGGCGTCGTCCAGCCGCGCCAGCTCGCCGTCGACCTGGACGGCCGCCTGGGCACTGGCTGCACTCTGCTGCACCGCGGTCTCGACGCCGCGCTGCAACTCGCCGCGCCGGGCCGCGAGCGCGCGCGACTGGAACTGCGCCTCCTGTGCATGGCGCTCGAGCGCGCGCAGCTGCTCGCGCGCGTCGGCCAGCCGGCGCTCGGCACCGATGACGGCGTCTTCCAGCTCGGCGTGGCGCTCCTGGGCCTGGCCGAGCTGCATGTCGAGCTCCTCGAAGCGCGCCTCGCCGACCGCGCGCTGCTCCTGCAGCGCCTCGAGCTGGGCGTCGATCTCCGACAGCTCGCCGCCGAGCTGCTCGCGCCGCGCGTTGGCGGCCTCGGTCTGCTGCGTCAGGCGCAGCAGCTCGACCTGCAGCTGGTGCGCGCGCGTCTGCACCTCGGCCGCCTCGCGCCGCGCCACCGACAGCCGCTGCGATGCCTCGGTGTACGCCGCCTCCAGCCGCACGGACGCGGTGCGCGCCTCGTCGGAGATCAGCGCCTGCGCGCGCTGCTGGCGCTGCAGGTTCTCGATCTCCTGCGCGCGCGCCAGCATGCCGGCCTGCTCGGAATCCGGCGCGTAGAAACTGACGGCGAACGCAGACACCGCATGGCCTTCGCGCGTCATCACGACCTCGCCGTGCGTCAGTCGGTCTCGCGCGGCCAGCGCGTCGTCCAGGCTGTCGGCGGTGTAGACACCCTCCAGCCAGTCGCCCAGCAGCGCCTTCAACCCGGCGTCGCCCAGGCGCAGTCTGTCGGCCAGGCGCGGCAGCGAG
>CAZQPN010000380.1:0-3599 GCA_964595215.1 uncultured Rubrivivax sp.
CTCCCCCGGCGCCGCCGCCACCGCCTCGGGCGCGGCGCCGGCGAGCGACGCCAGCGCCGCCTGCACCGCGTCCAGCGGCGGGCCGAACACCGGGTCGGCGAGCGCCACGGCGTCGACCAGCCGCATCAGCCGGCGCGGGCGAAAGGGCGTGTCGGGCAGCAGCACCGCGCCGACGCGCTCGAAGCTGCCGGCGTCGTGCGCGAGCCAGGTCGCGGTGTCGAATCCGGGGTGCAGCGGCACCAGCCCGTCGCACGGCACCAGCCCGTGCGTCGTGCGCAGCCCCCACAGGCCGCAGTAGCTGGCCGGCACGCGCGTCGAGCCGCCGGTGTCGGTGCCCAGGCCGACGTCGACCAGCCGCGCCGCCACCGCGGCCGCGCTGCCGCTCGAGGACCCGCCGGTGACGCGCTCGGGCGCGGCGGCGTTGATCGGCGCGCCGTAGTGGTGGTTGTCGCCGTGCAGGCTGTAGGCCAGCTCGTCGGTCAGCACCTTGCCGACCAGCGTGGCGCCGGCGTCGAGCAGCGCCGCCACCATCGTCGCGTGGCGCTGCGGCAGCGCGTGCGTGGCCAGCCAGGTCGGGTTGCCGGCGCCGGTGGGCTGGCCGGCGACGTCGAACACGTCCTTGGCGACGAAGCGCAGCCCGGCGAGCGGCCCATCGGGGCGCCCGGCGAGGGCGAAGCGCCCGTGCGGCACCCAGGCGCCGACCCGGTCGTCGATGTCGAAGGTCATGCCCGGCCCTCCGTCATGCGAAGCCCTCGGGGTCGGCGGCGGCGAGGCCGTCCATGTGGTCGCAGATCGCGCCCGGGGTCGTGAACCAGACCTCGCCACGGTCGCGCGCCGCCGCCACGTGCACGAGCGCGCGCCGCATCTGGCGCAGCCGGTACGGCTGGCCGACCAGGTAGGGGTGCAGCGCGATGCCCATCACCAGCGCCTGTCCGCGCGCCTGGTCGAGCATCTCGTCGCACTGGTCGACGATCATCTGCGCGAACGGCGCCATGTCCATCTGACGCGCGACCAGCATCGGGATGTCGTTCAGCTCCTGCGGGTAGGGCACGGACCACAGGCCCTGCCCGTTCCGGGTGCGCATGCGCACCGGCTGGTCGTCGTGGCACCAGTTCAGGGTGTAGCGGTAGCCGGTCTCGGCCAGCAGGTCGGGCGTCAGCACGCTCTCGGAGATCCACGGCGACAGCCAGCCGGCGGGCGCGCGGCCGCTGTGCTCGCGCATGCGGCTGCGGCACAGGCTCAGCAGCTCGCGCTCGCCGGCCTCGGCCAGCACGCCCTGGCGCTCGGCGTTGCTGTGGCCGTGGCCGACGAGCTCGTCGCCGCGCGCGACGAAGGCCTGCACCAGTTCGGGGCAGTGGTCGTAGAGCGCGGTGTTGACCAGCGCCGCCGTCGGCAGGCGCAGCTGCTCGAACAGCTCCAGGCAGCGCCACGCACCGACGCGGTTGCCGTAGTCGCGCCAGGCGTGGTTCAGCACGTCCGGCGCGGGCGAGGCCGGGCCGATCGACGCGCCCAGGCCCTCGCCGAAGGCGAAGTGCTCGAGGTTGAAGCCGATGTAGACCGCCAGCCCGGCACCGCCCGGCCAGCGCCAGTGCGGGCGGCGCGTGATCGGCCGGTAGGCGAAGCGGCCGTGGTCGGGCAGCGGGCCGAGGTAGGTCGCGCGTGGTGCGGCGGGTGTCATCGCGCCTCCGGGGTGGCGAGCGCGGGCGCGTGGCGGTCCGGCGCGGGGTGCGGGGCGCCGTCCGTCACGCGGTCCAGGATCCATTCGGCGCTGTCGTTCCAGACGTCCATCTGCACGATGCGGCCGTCGGCGACGACGTAGCGGTCGACGAAGCGGTTGCCCTCGAACGGCGTGCCGTCCGGCCACTCGCCGTACAACGTGCCCAGGCTGTAGACGACGGTGTGCGCCGGCGTGCCGCCGGCGACCGTCTCGGTGGCCTGGATGTGTTTCTTCACCCATCGGTAGCGGCCGGCGTTGAAGGCGGCGCACTCGGCCGGGTCGCGCATCGCGCGGCCGCCGGTGAAGCGGATGCGCAGCCCCGGCGCGACGAAGCGGCGCGCGGCGTCGGGGTCCGGGATCATCAGCAGGCGCAGGTACTCGTCGACGAGCGCGGCCGGGGTAGCCGGACTCGCCGGCGCGCCGGCGTGCACCGCGGGGGCATCGGGAGCCTGCACCGCCGCGGCAAGCGGGAGGGTCGGCTGGGGGTCGTCGGGCATCGAGGTCTCCAGGTCGGCGCACCGATCCGGGGCATCGCCGCCTCCCATCCGTGCGCCGTCGGGTGTTCGCAAGATGCATGCCATTTTGTCGACGATCATTGTCTCCCGGTGTACGCATCCTGCGGCGAAGCCTGTGCACACGCTGGCACGCCGCTTGCAAGCGGTCCGGGCTCATGGCGGGCCCGTCCCGCCGTCCAACGCCAACCCCACACGGAGTCACGCCATGTCCCGCTCCCTTCCCGCCTCTCCCCTGCGCGCTGGCCGCCGCACGCTGCTGGGCGCCGCCGTGGCCCTGGTCGCCGGCTCGTGGGCCGGCCTGGCCGGTGCCGCCGAGCCGATCAAGATCGGCCTCGTGACCGCGCTGTCGGGCCAGTCGGCCCTCGCCGGCGAAGCCATCACGCGCGGCCTGCAGGTCGCGATCGACGAGCTCAACGCCGCCGGCGGCGTGCTCGGCGGGCGCAAGTTCGAGCTCGTGCGGCGCGACGACGAGGCCAACCCGGCCAAGGGCGTGGTCGCCGCGCGCGAGCTGATCTTCCGCGAGAAGGTGGCCGTCGTCTTCGGCGGGCTGGACACGCCGGTGTCGCTGGCCATCGTGCCGCTGATGAACCAGGAGAAGGTGCCCTTCATGGGCCCTTGGGCCGCCGGCACGCCGATCACGAAGAACGGCGCCGACCCCAACTTCGTCTTCCGCGTCTCGGCCGTCGACGAGATCGTCGACGTCGGCATGCTGAACTACGCGCAGAAGACCTTCGGCACCAAGAAGCCGGGCCTGATGCTGATCAACAACCCCTGGGGCCAGTCCAACGAGAAGGGCCTGAAGGCGGCGATGGACGCCAAGAACGTGACGCCGGCCGGCATCGAGAAGTTCGAGGGCAACGACGTCGACATGGTGCCGCAGCTCACGCGCCTGAAGGCCGCCGGCGCCGACACGATCTTCCTGGTCGGCAACGTCGGCCCGTCGGCGCAGGTCGTCAAGTCGCTCGACCGCATGGGCTGGAAGGTGCCGATCGTGTCGCACTGGGGCCCGGCGGGCGGCCGCTTCACCGAGCTCGCGGGCCCGAACGCCAAGGACGTGCACTTCGTGCAGACCTACAGCTTCTTCGGCAAGCAGTCGCCGGTCGGTGAGCGCGTGATCGCGGCGCTGAAGGCCAAGTACCCGAACATCAAGGGCCCGGGCGACATCACGCCGGCGGTCGGCGTGGCCAACGCCTACGACGGCATGCACCTGGTGGCCAAGGCGATCGCCGCCGCCGGCTCGACCGAGGGCGACGCGATCCGCCAGGGCTTCTACAAGATCGACCGCCACGAGGGCCTGATCAAGACCTACGTCAAGCCCTTCTCGCCCGGCGTGCACGACGCGGTGACGGCCGACGACTACGTCTGGG
>CAZQPN010000381.1:0-3596 GCA_964595215.1 uncultured Rubrivivax sp.
GAGGAAGTCGTTCATCACGCGGGCGCGGCGGATCGGCGGCGTATCGCCCCAGGCCGGCTGCGCGGCGCGCGCGGCGGCCACCGCGGCGTCGACGTCGGCGGCGGCGGCCAGCCGCACGTGGCGCGCGACCTGGCCGGTGGCCGGGTTGTAGACCGGCTGGCGACGGTCGCCCTGGCCGGCGGCAGGCCGGCCGGCGATCCAGTGGCCGACGTCGGTGGTCTGGGTGAAGGCTTCCGGTGCGCCCATGGCATGTCTCCTGTTCGGATCGGGCCCCGTGCGGGGTCGGGGACTTGGGAGTCTATGCCGAGGGCGGTCCAGGCTGTCGCCTCGGCCCGGCCCGGTGGAGGTGCAGCGGCCCTTGCGCGGCCACCTGCCTGACGCCGGCGCTGCGCACAGGCGGCGACAATGCGGCCATGCCTGCACCGCGCCGTCCACGAGCCGCACCCGCCCGAGCCCCCGAACGCCTGTCCGTCGAGCCGCTGGACGACGACGACGTCGCGCGTCTGCAGTCGCTGCTGGCGGCCCTGCCGGCGCCGCTCGAGCCACTGGATGTGATGGCGCTCGACGGCTACCTGTGCGGCGTGCTGCTGCAGCCGCGGCCGATCCCGGCCTCCGCCTGGCTGTGCCACGTGCTCGACGTCGACGGCCGCCCGCTGCCGCCAGGCCTGGACACCGCCGAGCTGTGGTCGCTCGTGCAGCGGCGGCACGCCGAGCTGCGCGACGCGATCGACCGGCGCGACTGGTTCGATCCCTGGATCCTGCCGCCGGAAGACGAGCAGGCGCCCGTCGCGCAGGCCGTGTTGCCGTGGCTCGCGGGCTTCGCGACCGCACTCGAGCTGTTTCCCGAGCTGATGGCCATCGACGACCCCGAACTGCTCGAGCCGCTGGCGCTGCTGTATCTGCACTTCGATCCGGCCGACCTCGAGGACGCCGACGCGCTGCTGGCCCTGATCGAGACGCTGGAGCCGCCGGCCGGTCTGGACGAGGCGGTGCAGGACATCGTGCGCGCGCTGATGCTGATCGCCGACGTCAGTCGGCCGCGCGCGCCGGCGGCCGCGCCGCGCCGGCCGGGTGCCGGTCGGCGACGTTGAGAATTGATACACATTGTCCCCCGAATAGACGATGTAGCCTGGCCGTCACAAGGTGGACACTGAGGACGCGCAGACTGCGCCCCGGAGGCTCCTCATGAACACCGCGATCTCGACCTTGTCCCGGCTGCTCTCGTCGCGTCGACGCCAGGCGGCGGACCCTGATCCGGCCGATATGGGCACCTGCTTCGGCATGGAGATGACGCTGCAGCGGGACCCGCCGCCGCTGGAGTCCGAGCAGGTGGCAGCCGCCGCAGGCACCCGCGATGCGCCGGCGGCAGCGGGCGCGGTGACCGAGAAGCGCGGCTGGCGCCCATGGGCGGCACGCTCGACACGCAAAGCCCCGCTTGCGGCCTGACGCCCCGTCGGACGCCTAGAATGGCGTCATGGCCCGGGGATCCTTTCGCGAACAGGTATTGCGTGTACGCGAAGATGCGATCATCTCCTCCGTCAACCGCCTGCTTGCCGAGAAGGGCTTCGACCTGATGACGGTCGACGAGGTGGCCGCAGACGTCGGCATCGCCAAGGCCAGCCTCTACAAGCATTTCGCCTCCAAGGAGGCGCTCGCCGCCGCCGCGATGGTGCGCGTGCTGCGCAAGACGGCCGACATCGTCGAGGCGCAGCCGCCCGGTGCGTCGGCGATCGACAAGCTCAAGGCCGTCACGCGCTGGGCGCTCGAGGTACAGCTGGCCGGCGAGATGCCGACGCTGCCGTCGCAGAACTCGTCGCTGCGCGCCGAACTGCTCGGCAGCCCGGCCTACACCGACCTGCTGATGCATGTCAGCGACCAGCTCGGCAGCTGGATCGAGCGCGCGCAGGCCGATGGCGACATCGAAGCGTCGCTGCCGGGCGAGCTGGTCCTGTACACCATCTACGCGCGCGCCTGCGACCCGGTGCCGGGCTTCCTGAAGGCCGGCGGGCGCTACGACGATGCCGACATCGTCGAGATGGTGCTCGGCACCTGCTTCGACGGGTTGCGCCGGCGGCGCGAAAACGCGTCCTGATGGCAGCCCGGGGCGCGGCCCCGGGCGAGCGCCGGCCCGAGCCGGCCGCGCTCAACGCACCAGCAGCACCGGCACCTTGCAGTGCGCCAGCACCTTGGTCGCGACCGAGCCCATCACGAGGTTGGTCAGCGTGCCGTGGCCGTGCGAGCCCATGACCAGCAGGTCGTACTTGCCCTTGTCGGCGATGGCCGAGATCGTCTCGCCGGCGTGACCCACCTTGTACTGGTACTTGGCATCCAGCCCCTGCTTGGCAAGGAAGGTGCGGATCGGCTTGAAGACCTTCTCGGCCTCGTCGCCGTAGTAGGTCTCGAGCGTGGCCTTGTCGAGCACCGCCGCGGCGCGTGGCGGCACCGGTGCAACCGTGTTGAGCACGGTGTACTCGTGGTTCTTGCCCGGAAACTCGTCGTGCGCCGTCAGGTAGGCCAGCATGCGCTTCGTGAAGGGGCTGCCGTCGACGGCGATCAGGATCTTCATGGCGGAGGGTCTCCTTGTTGTGCATGACGGAGCGAGGCACAGCGGTCTCGACGCGCCCAGTTTGACACAGCGGGCGCCCTCGCTCTTGACGCGGGTCAGCCGCCGGCGGGCGCCGCGGCCGGTCAGACGACGATCAGCTTCTGCCCATCGAAGCCCTCGGCCTCGCGCTTGGGCTCGATGCCGCGCGCCTGGCACACGACGCGCGTGAAGCCGCCATGCGGCCGCGCGACGCGATAGTCGTGCCGGCAGTGCAGGTGGCCGTGCAGCCACAGGTCGGCCAGCGGCAGCAGCGCATCGTCGGCGTTGCAGAAGCTCGCGGTGCCGGGTTGGCGGCCGAAGCGCGGATCGGCGCTCTTCAGGCTGGGCGCGAAGTGGGTGATCGCGACGGTCGCCTCCCAGCGCGGGCCCTGCCCCAGGTCGGCCGGCTCGGCCAGCGTGCGCGCCAGCCAGTCGCGGCAGGCCAGCGCCTCGATGCGCACCGCCTCGGCGTCGAACGGCCGGCCGGCCTTCGTGGCCGCCATCACGCGCTGGAAGTAGTCGGCCGCGCGCAGCGCGCGGTCGAAGTCGCGGTGGCCCGGCGGGCCGAAGAGCTCGAAGTCGGTCCAGCGCACGCTGCCGACGAAGCGCACGCGGCGGCCGTCGTCGCCCTGGTGCACGCGGGTCGCGCACTCGAGCAGGTCCAGGCCGAGTGCGCGGCAGCGCGCGTGCAGCGCCGGCCAGGCGTCGTCGAGCTCGCGATCGTCGAACTCGTGGTTGCCGGCCACCACCAGCACCGGCACCGGCCAGCCGGCGAAGCGCGCGAGCGCGTCCCAGGTGCTGTCGATGTCGCCGGCGAGCACCAGCAACTCGGCGCCGGGGGCCGGCACCGGGTCGAAGACTTCGGTCTCCAGGTGCAGGTCGGACAGCAGCTGGATGCGCATGTCTCCTCCGGAGCAGGCCAAGGCCGAGCGCGCGCACGCCGCGGCGAGGTCGGCGCCCCGCCCCGGCGCGCCGGGCGCGCTCAGGCCGAGAGCTCGGCCTCGATGCGCTG
>CAZQPN010000382.1:0-3588 GCA_964595215.1 uncultured Rubrivivax sp.
ACTCCGGATGGCGCGTGAGGAGCTTGTGGCCGTTGAAGTGGAAGTCGCCCACCAGCGGCACGTCGATGCCCATGCGGTCGAGCTGCTCGCGGATGTAGGGCACCGCCTGCGCCGCCTCGGGCGTGTTGACCGTGATGCGCACCAGCTCGGAGCCGGCGATCGCGAGCTCCTTGACCTGGATTGCGGTACCGATGGCGTCGACGGTGTCCGTGTTGGTCATCGACTGCACGCGTACCGGTGCGTCGCCGCCGATCGTGACCACGCGGCTGCCCCAGACGACGCGCGCCTGGCGCGAGCGGCGCGGCGCGGGCGTCGCGGTCTCGATCGGGCGGTCGTCGAACGGGTCGAACATGGAAGGCCTCGTCGGTTTCAGCGCAGTTCGAACCGGGCGATGTTCCCGCTCTGCTGAGGTGTCATATCGACGCGCTGGCCCCGCAGCAGAACCTCCGTGCCTGCCACGTTGCCAGTCGTCAAACGCGCCGGCAGCGCCGGATCCAGCGCAACCGTCTCGCCCGCCTTGAGCGTGCGCGACACCAGCACCCGCCCGGCGGCGTCGCGCACCTCGACCCAGCTGTCGGCGGCAGCGCGGATCTCCAGCAGCGGCGCCGCCGTCGCTGCGGCCGTGGGCGCGGCTGCGGCGTCGCCCGCGCCAGCCGGAGCCGCCGCGGCAGTCGTCGTGGCGGCGTCCTGCGGCGCCGACGCCGCGCCGGCCACCGGCGACGCGACCGCGTCCACCGATTCGGCGGCCGGTTCCGGGTCCCCGGCGTCACCGAGCAGCGGCAGCGGCGACTCGGTCGACGCAACGCCGGCGGGCTCGGCCGGCAGCTGATCGGGGGCGATGCCGGCAGGCCACAGCAGCACGGCCCCAGCCGCCGCCAGCAGCGCCGCGACCACCCACACCACCGGCCGCGACAGCAAGCCTGCCATGCCGGGTTCGCCACTGCCGGGCCGCTCCCGGAACGGCGTGTTGATGCGGCCCGAGACCTGCTCGAGCCGGTTGGCGTCGGCCCGCGGCAGCAGCGCCAGCACCGGCACGGGATCGGTCTTCAGCGCTCGACACACGCTCTGCGCCAGGGCGCGCGTGAAAGCCGGATCGGGCAGGTCGTCCCAGCGATCCTGCTCGAGTGCCTCGAGACGCTTCGGCGGCACCTTGAGCGAGGCCGCAAGCGCCGCCACGTGCAGCCCGCGCGCCTCGCGCGCACGCCGGAGCAGTTCGCCGGCGGAGGGCGCCGTCGAGGACGCCCCGGTGGCCGTCGCCGTCACACCCGCGGCCTCAGTCATCGAAGGCCCTCTTCTCGTATCGAAGCGCCTCGGGGCTCTGCGGGAAACGCTCCTGCAACTGCTCGCCGAAGTCGCGCACGCCGGCCGTGTTGCCCAGGCGCTGCTCGATGCGTGCAGCCAGCCACAGCGACTGCGCGTTGCTGGTGGCCGGCTGGCTGTTGACGCGCCGGAGGTAGAACCGCGCGCGCTGGAACTCGCCCAGGCGGTACAGCACGTCGCCGAGGTAGTAGGCAGTCGAGGGGTTGGTCGGGTCCATCTCGTAGGCGCGCGTCAGCGTGCGCTCGGCGTCTGCCGGCCGTCCGGCGCTGACCTCGCACAGGCCCTTGGCAGTCAGCGTGCGCGGCACCTCCCGGTACTGCGGCTGCTCGATCGCGCGGTCGAACTGCACCCGGGCGTCTTCGAAACGGCCGATGCGACACAGGAAGTAGCCATAGTTGTGCATCGTGCTGGCGTCCCGCGGATCGACCTGCAGCGCGCGCCGGAAGCTCTGGTCCGCGAGCTCGTTCTCGCCCATGCTGGCGTAGATCAGCCCGCGCAGACTCAGCGCCTGAGGCATGTCGGGCCGGGCAACGAGGGCCTGCTTGACCTCGTCGAGCGCGGTCTCCATCTGGCCGCGTGCGAAGTAGCCGGAAGCGAGCTCCAGGCGCAGCCGCGCCCGGCGATCGACGTCGGTCATGTCCGACGCCGTCTTCAGGTCGGTCTGCTGCGGCGCGGCGCAGCCGGCGAGCCAGGTCACGGTCGCTGCGGCCAGGACTGCCGCGACGACCAGGCGCGCCACCTGCCCCGGCGCAACGCCGAGCGCCAGCCGGGTCATGCTTGCACCCCCGGCGCGGGCGCTGGCCGCAGCGCGATGACGCGGCGCGCGAGCAGGCGCTCGCGCGCGTTGGTGCGGTCCTGCACCTCGCCGGCAAGCTGTCCGCAGGCGGCGTCGATGTCGTCGCCGCGCGTCTTGCGGATCGTCGTCACGATGCCGGCATCCTGCAGCACCTTCGCGAAAGCGCGCACCCGCTCAGGTGGCGAACGTTTCAGCCCCGAGGCCGGAAAGGGATTGAACGGGATCAGGTTGAACTTGCAGGGCACGCGCTCGCGCCGCACCAGCTCGACGAGCTGGTGCGCCTGCTCGGGCGCGTCGTTGACACCGTCCAACATGCAGTACTCGAACATGATGAAGTCGCGCGGCGCGGCGCCCATGTAGTCGCGGCAGGCCGCCATCAGCTCGGCGATCGGGTACTTGCGGTTCAGCGGCACCAGTTCGTCGCGCAGCGCGTCGTCCGGCGCGTGCAGGGACACTGCCAGCGCGACCGGGCACTCCAGGCGCAGGCGGTCGATCATCGGCACGACGCCCGAGGTCGAGACCGTCACGCGCCGGCGCGACAGGCCGTAGGCGTGGTCGTGCAGCATCACGCGCAGCGCTGGCACCAGGGCGGCGACGTTCTGCAGCGGCTCGCCCATGCCCATCATGACGACATTGTCGATCGCCCTGTCCGTCGGCCCGAGCGCCATCCGCACGCGCAGCCGGTGCTCGGCAAACCACAACTGGGCCACGATCTCGCCCGTCGTCAGGTTGCGGCTGAAGCCCTGGTGCCCAGTCGAGCAGAAACGACACCCGACCGCGCAGCCCGCCTGCGACGACACGCACAGCGTGCCGCGGTCGGTCTCGGGGATGAACACTGTCTCGACGGCGTTGCCACCGCCGACATCGAACAGCCATTTCACGGTGCCGTCGGCCGACACATGCTCGCTGATCAAGGGCAGCGCGCGCACCTCCGCCACGCCGGCGAGCTTGGCCCGCAGCGACTTGGCGAGGTCGGACATGGCGTCGAAGTCGGCCGCGCCCTTTTGGTGGATCCAGCGGAACAGCTGCACCGCGCGGAAAGGCTTCTCGCCCAGGCCCTCGCAGTAGGCGGTCAACCCGTCGAGGTCGAAGTCGAGCAGGTCGACCATGGGGACCGACCGGACCGGACCGGCCACCGCACCGCCGCCGGGTATCCCCGGCGCGGCGTCGGCCACGCGGCGGCTGTCGGTCATGGCGGTGTCAGCGACCGTAGACGTTCATCCCGGCGAAGAAGAACGCCACCTCGACGGCCGCCGTCTCCGGCGCGTCCGAGCCGTGCACCGCGTTGGCATCGATGCTGTCCGCGAAGTCGGCGCGGATCGTGCCCTTGTCGGCCTTCTTCGGGTCGGTGGCGCCCATCAGCTCGCGGTTCTTGGCGATCGCGCCCTCGCCCTCCAGGACCTGGATCATGACCGGACCCGAGATCATGAAATTGACCAGATCGTTGAAGAAGGGCCGCGCCTTGTGCACGG
>CAZQPN010000383.1:0-3570 GCA_964595215.1 uncultured Rubrivivax sp.
CGGGCCTGCGCGTCAACAGCGCCAAGGACGACGCCGCCGGCCTGGCCATCGCCGAACGCATGGGGGCCCAGGTCCGCGGCATGAACGTCGCCATCCGCAATGCCAACGATGGCATCTCGCTGGCGCAGACGGCGGAAGGCGCGCTCGGCAAGGTCGGCGACATGCTGCAGCGCATGCGTGAGCTGGCCGTGCAGTCGCGCAACGCCACCAACAGCGCCGGCGACCGCGACAACCTGCAGAAGGAGTTCGCACAGCTGCAAAGCGAGATCGATCGGACCGTCAAGTCCTCGTCGTTCAACGGCAAGGCGCTGTTCGATTCCAGCGGCGCGGGCTTCGAGTCCACGCTGTCGTTCCAGGTCGGCGCCAACACCGGCACGACCGACCGCATCGACGTCACGTCTTCCAGCCTCACGGGCACGGCGGTGGAAGGCAGCACGATCAGCAGCGGGTCCACCAATGCACAGGTGCTGAGCACCGTCTCGACGGCCGCCACCACCAGCGGCGGCAGCGGCATCGCCATCGGCGGCTGGACGACGGCGCCGAGCACCGTCGGCACCGAGATCGACGAGGCGATCAACGTGATCGACCGCGCCCTGACCGTTGTGAACGACCAACGCGCCACGTACGGTGCGGTGCAGAACCGCTTCGAGGCGGTGATCGCCAACCTGCAGGTCGGCGTCGAGAACACGGCCGCGTCACGCGGACGCATCATGGACGCCGACTTCGCCGCCGAAACGGCCAACCTGTCGCGGACGCAGATCCTGCAGCAGGCCGGCACTGCGATGGTGGCCCAGGCCAACCAGATCCCGCAGCAGGTGCTGTCGCTGCTGCGCTGATCCCGCCCGCGCAAGCTGGAGCCCGGCCGATGGCCGGGCTTTTTCGTTGGTCGCCGGCGGGACGCGAAGTGGGCGCGATTTCCGGCCCTACTCCCGGCATGACGCCCGCACGGCCTCCTCAAGAATTCGACTCACCAACTTGGTAGAGCCGGCGCTCGAGCCGGAGTCATTCTTGATTCTTGAAGGAGAGCCGCCATGCCTCAGACCATCAACACCAACACGATCTCGCTCAACGCGCAGCGGAATCTGAACATGTCCCAGTCGTCGCTCGCGACGTCGATGCAGCGCCTGTCGTCGGGCCTGCGCGTCAACAGCGCCAAGGACGACGCCGCCGGCCTGGCCATCGCCGAGCGGATGAATACGCAGGTGCGCGGCATGAACGTCGCGATCCGCAATGCCAACGACGGCATCTCTCTGGCGCAGACGGCCGAGGGCGCGCTGGGCAAGGTCGGCGACATGCTGCAGCGCATGCGCGAGTTGGCCGTGCAGTCGCGCAACGCCACCAACAGCGCGGGCGACCGCGAGAACCTGCAGAAGGAATTTTCGCAACTCCAGTCCGAGATGCAGCGCACGATCGAGTCGTCGAAGTTCAACGGCAAGTCGCTTTTCAACAGCGGCGATCCGACCTTCGAGGACACGCTGACCTTCCAGGTCGGCGCCAACGCCGCCGCCACCGACCGCATCGACGTCGACTCGGTCAACCTGGTGGGTACTGCGGCCGAAGGCAGCACCATCACCAGCGGCACCGCGTCCGAGGACGTGCTCGCGACGGCCACCGCCACCGCGACGACCAGCGGCGGCACCGGCATCGCCATCGGCGGCTGGACGACGGCGCCGGCCGACCCTGGCGCCGAGATCGACGAGGCGATCAACGTCATCGACTTCGCCTTGAATGCCGTGAACGACCAGCGCGCCACGTTCGGCGCGGCGCAGAACCGCTTCGAAGCCGTGATCGCCAACCTGCAGACGGCGTCCGAGAACCAGTCTGCCGCGCGAGGACGCATCATGGATGCCGACTTCGCCGCCGAGACCGCCAACCTGTCGCGCGCCCAGATCCTCCAGCAGGCTGGCACGGCCATGGTGGCGCAGGCCAACCAGTTGCCACAGCAGGTGCTGCAGCTGCTCAAGGGCTGACCGCCGCCGCGGCCGCGCCGGCCCGCCCGCCCCGTGGCCGACAGGCCGCGCGGGGCCGGCGGGCCGATGTGCGTTGCGCCGCTCAAGATCGACGCCCGCCGGCCGATATTCCCACGAGACACGATTGAAGGTCAGACATGTCCCTTTCCTCCCCCGGCATCGGCAGCGGCCTCGACGTCAACGGCATCGTGGACCAGCTGGTCGCGCTCGAGCGCCGCCCGATCACGATCCTGCAGTCGGCCAAGACGCGGCTGGACACGCAGCTGTCGTCGTACGGGCTGATGCAAAGCTACATGTCCAACCTGCAGTCGATCGCCGGCAAACTGGAGGGCGCGGCAAACTGGGCCCGCAACTCGGCCACCAGCGGCGACGACGCCACGGTAGGCGTCAGCGCCAGCAGCACGGCCGTGGCCGCCCGCTATAGCGTCGAGGTCAGCCGGCTCGCGACGACGCAGTCGCTGTCCTCGGCCGTGTTCGCCGATCCATCGGACCTGGGTGGCGGCACGCTCACCATCACGCGCGGCGGCACGCCGGTGGACATCGTCATCGAGCCCGGTGACGCCAGCCTGGAGGCGGTGCGCAACAAGATCAACCAGGCCGGGGCCGGCGTCAGCGCCGCCATCGTGCAGGACGCCACCGGCCCCCTGCTGGTGCTCACCGGCACCGAGACGGGAGCGGACAACGGCGTGACGATCTCGGTGTCCGGGGCGACCGGCAGCCTGGCCACGCTGGCCTACCCAGGCGGCATGACCCAGCGGCGGGCGGCGGACAACGCCATCTTCACGATCAACGACGTGCCGCTGACCTCAGCCAGCAACCGGCTGCAGAACGTCATCGACGGCGTCGACCTGACGCTGAAGAAGACGACCGGCGGCCCGGTCGAAATCGATGTCGCATCGGACACCGAGGCGCTGAAGAAGGACATCACCGACTTCGTCGCCGCCTACAACGAGCTCAACCGCTACCTGGCCGCGCAGACGAAGTACGACGAGGGCACCAAGGTCGCCGGCGCCCTGCAGGGCGACCGCACAGCGGTTGGCCTGATCGGCAAGTTGCGCACGCTCGTCCAGCAGCCCTCCGCCGCCTCGTCGGTGTTCGCGCGGCTGTCGGACCTGGGCATCTCGCTCCAGCGGGACGGCTCACTGAAGGTCGACGATGCCAAGATCACCGCCGCGCTGGCCGACCCGGCCGAGGTCGGCCGGGCCTTCAGCGATGCCGACACCGGCTTCGCGCAACGCTTCAAGGCGCTGGCCGACGGCATGCTCGGCACCGACGGGGCGCTGACGACGCGCAGCGAGGGCTTGCGTTCGAGCATCCGGCGCAACGAGCAGGACCAGGAGCGCATGGAGGACCGGGCCACCCGGGTGCGCGAGCGCCTGCTGCGTCAGTACACGGCGCTGGACAACACCGTCAGCCAGCTGACCGGCCTGAACAACCTCGTCACGCAGCAGTTGGCCGCGCTGGCCAACCTCAACAAGGCGCAGAACCGATAGCTTGCGGCCGCGCCGCCCCACGAGTCAGCGGCCGTTGCCCGCCTGCTCCTGGTCCTCGCCCGCCGGCTCCACCGGCCAGTCCCGGATGTAGGCCTTGAGCATCCGGT
>CAZQPN010000384.1:0-3560 GCA_964595215.1 uncultured Rubrivivax sp.
GTCGCGGGCAGCTGCTCGACCGCGTGTGGGGCGACCATGTCTTCATCGAGGAGCGGACCGTGGACGTGCACGTCAAGCGTCTGCGCGAGGCGCTGCAGCCGGTGCAGTGCGCACGCCTGATCGAGACGGTGCGCGGCGCCGGCTACCGCATGGTGCAGTCGCTGCCGGTGACCGAGGGGTGAGCGGCGCCATGCGCCCGGCGTGAGTGGCATGGACGGCTTGCTGCCGCGTGTCCTGGGCGCTGCGTTGTTGACGGCCCTCGGCGCCGCGCTCGGCTGGGTGGTCGGAGATGCGTTGGCGCGGCCCGCCGCGGGCGCCGCGGCCGGCGCGGTGTTCGCCTATCTCGGCTGGCTCGTGCACGACGTCCGTCAGGGTGACCGGCTCCTGCGCTGGCTGCGGCATCCCGACGCCGGTGCGCCCCCCGCTGTGACCGGCATCTGGGGAGAGATCGGCTACCGGCTGGTGACCCATCGGCAGCAGACCCTGCGCCGAGAGGGGCAGGGGCAGGAGCGCCTGGACCAGTTCATCGCCGCCATCGATGCATCGCCCAACGGGGTGCTGCTGCTCGACCGAGACGACGGCATCGACTGGTGCAACCGCGTCGCCGCCGACCACCTGGGCATCGATCCGCAGCGCGACCACGGCCAGCGCGTGACCCACCTCGTGCGGTCACCGGCCTTTGTCGCCTACATGCAGCAGCTTCCGCCGACCGGGCCGGTGACGATCGCGGCCCCCGACGGCCGCGGAACGCTGCTGATCCAGGCGCGGCCGTTCGGCGACGGGCAGAAACTGCTGCTGACGCAGGACATCACCGAGCGCGAGCGCGCCGACGCGATGCGACGGGACTTCGTGGCGAACGTCTCGCACGAGATCCGAACTCCTCTGACGGTGCTCGCGGGTTTCGTCGAGACGATGCAGTCACTCCCGCTGACCGAGGTCGAGCGCAAGCGCGTGCTGCACCTGATGGCCCAGCAGACCGACCGCATGCAGCTGCTCGTCTCCGACCTGCTGACGCTGGCCAAGCTCGAGGGCAGCCCGCGTCCGCCGAGCGATCAATGGGTCTCGCTGGGGCGCCTGCTGCAGCAGGCCCAGGGCGACGCGCGCACGCTGTCGGCCGGTCGCCACTGGATCGAGGTGTCGGTGCTGCCCGACCTCGAGATCGCCGGCAACGAGGTCGAGCTGCAGAGCGCTATCGGCAACCTGCTCGGCAACGCGGTGCGCTACACGCCCGAAGGGGGGCGCATCGACGTGCGCTGGGTCGATCGCGCCGACGGCGGCTGCATCGAAGTGTGCGACACCGGCATCGGCATTGCGCGCGAGCACCTGGCGCGCCTGACCGAGCGCTTCTACCGGGTCGACGGCAGCCGTGCGCGGGAGACCGGCGGCACTGGCCTCGGCCTGTCGATCGTCAAGCACGTCATGCAGCGGCACGGCGGGCAGATCGAGATCGACAGCGAGCCCGGCAAGGGCTCGCGTTTCCGGATCGTGTTCCCGTCGGCGCGACTGCGCCGCGTCGTGACGGCGACCGAGCTCAGCCCGGCGCGCGCTCCCACACTGCCGTGAGCTCCTCGCGCTCGGTCGGCCGCCGCACCGCGCCGTGAAGGCGCCATCCCGGGCCCGGTGGTTCGGGCTCGGCACGCCGCGGCACGGCACGCTGGACCGTCAGCCGCCAACGGCAGGAGGGTTCGTCACCGGCATCGACACGGAACCCGCCGTGTACCTCGAGCGCCGCCACGAGTGCCGGCGGGATGCCGGGTGCGCCGAGGCACTCCCCGGCTGCGCTGGCGCCAACCAGGTGCGGGGCCAGGGCGTCGATCCAGGGCTCGGCGCTGCGGGCGTGGTCCAGCAGCGGACGCCACAAGGTCATCAGCAGCAGCCACGTCAGGGCCACGCCGCCGGCCGGCAGGACCATGCTCTTCCACACGGCCTCCTGCTGGCGGCTGGTGCGCCAGCGCACCAGCCACAGCCACGCTGCCGTCGCCAGCACGGCCGGCACCAGATCGGCCGGCTGGAAGGATGCCGCGAAACTGGGCGCCAGCCGTGCGACGTTGGCTGCCGGCTTGGCCGGCACGCCGGTCAGCATGGCCGAGTAGATGACCCAGATGGCGAGCGCGCAGGCGCTGAAGAACAGCATCGAGAACCAGTCGATCGCCGCGCTCGCGCTGCGGCGCAGCGTGGGCAGTGCGAACGCCGCGAGCACCGCGGCGGCCGGCAGCGCCAGCAGCAGCGCACGATCCGAGCCCCGCATTGCCAGGTTGACGGCCAGCGGCACGACGGCCAGCACCAGCGGCACCGACACATGACGGTGCATCAGGTGCCGGCGCCAGCGCCACAGCGTCCAAAGCGCCGCCGGCCAGACCGGCCACAGGAACCACGCCCACTGGCGCCCGATCGACCACAGGTCGCCTGCCGTCCATCCGCTGCCGACGCGCCAGCGCCAGGCACCTGCGAGAAGCCCGATCAGGGCCGCGATCACCGTGGCTGCCGCGACCCAGCCGGCCACCCGCCGCACCTCGACATAAGACGAGCGCGCGCACACGAGCGCCGCGCCGGCACCCATGCACAGTGCGGTCGCGGGGGCGCCGCTGGCCGCCAGCGCGGGCAACGCCAGCAGCAGCGTGACCCGCGTCCTGCGAGGGCGGTAGGGCGCTGCGGCCAGGGCCCACAGCAGCGCCGCGACAGCGGCGAGCTGGGCCAGCTCGGGCGTCGTCTCGTGCCCCATCTGCAGCAGGCCGAGCGTGGCGATCAGGGCCAGGAGCGCGGCGTCGGCGATCGCACGCGCGTAGTCCACCGGATCGGCCTCGCCGCCGAAGGCGAAGGCCACCGGCTGGGCCGCCTCGGTGCGGGCCAGGTGGTAGCACGCGTACCAGGTCAGCAGCAGCGTCACCACGAGCAGCAGTGCGAACGGCAGCCGTGCCGCCAGCGGCCCGCCAAGCCAGGGCCCGAGCGTGGCCACCGCGAATGCGCCGAGCCAGTGCGGCAGCAGCGCCGTGTCCGCGGGGACGCCGCCCAGCGTCGGAGCCAGCCAGGGGGTTCGACCGTCGGCCATTGCGGCCATCAGGCCGTAGGATGCCAGGTCGGCGTTGCGCCACGGATCGCGCCCGAACAGGCCCGGCAGCACGTACGCGGCGCACAGCAGCCACAGCGGCAGGCGCGGCAGGCGGCGTGCGCCGCGCCGGGTGACGAGGGCGGGGGTCGGGCGACTCACCGGGCGATCATGTCACGCGCGCCAAGGCGGAAAAAAAGGCAGCCGGGGCTGCCTTGCCTGCGCGGCTGGCGCCACGGCGCCAGCCATCGCGCGCATCACTTCTTGATGCCGACGCGCGCGAACTTGTTGCGGAACTTCTCGACCCGCCCGCCCAGGCTGTCGACGCTCTTCTGCGTGCCCGTGTAGAAGGGATGCGACTCGCTCGTCGTTTCCAGCTTCATCAGCGGCAGCTCGCGGCCGTCGTCGAGCTTGATCGTCTCCTTGGTCTGCAGGCAGGACCGGGTGACGAACTGGAAGCCGTTGGACAGGTCCACGAAGCACACTTCGCGGTAGTTGGGGTGGATGCCTTCTT
>CAZQPN010000385.1:0-3558 GCA_964595215.1 uncultured Rubrivivax sp.
TCGGCGTCGAGGGCAGCGCGGCGCTGGTGGCGCGCGCACGCGACAACGCCGGCCCCAACGGCAGGGGCGGCTGCACGAGGTTCGAGGCGCGCAACCTGTTCGAGCTCGGCGCGGCGGACCTGGCCGCCTTCGGGCACGCCGACCGCTGGCTCATCGATCCACCGCGCGAAGGCGCCTTCGCGCTCGCCAAGGCGATCGCCGACCTCGTGCAGTCGGGGTCGGACTGGCAGCCGCCGCGGCGCATCGTCTACGTCAGCTGCAACCCGGCGACGCTGGCGCGCGACGCCGGACTGCTGGTGCATCAGGCCGGCTACCGCTGCAGCGCGGCCGGGGTGGTCAACATGTTCCCCCACACGGCGCACGTCGAGAGCATGGCCGTGTTCGACCGCGAAGACTGACGCTGCCTGCGTCGGCCGCGCGCCGCTGCGGCGGCGCGACTCAGCGCGGCGGCATCGGCATCGGCCGGTGGTCGTTGAGCGCCATCCAGCCGCGCGCGATGCGGTAGATCGCCCACACGCCCAGCACGAAGAGGCCCGCGACCCAGGTGGCGATGCCGACGATGATGAGCGTCAACGGGATCGACACCACCGCGACCAGGATCGTCCACAGCAGCGCGAACCAGAAGGTGCGGATCTGCCAGCTGAAGTGCGATTCGAGCCAGGTGCCGCGCGCCTCGCCGCGCTTCACGTAGTTGACGATGACCGCGATGATCGACGGCCAGCCGAACACGAAGGAGCCGGCGACCGTGGCGGCGCCGAAGGCGCCGATCGCCAGGCCGAGCGCGTGCAGCGCGTACAGCAGATGGGTGGTGCGCACCAGGCCGTCCGGGGCTTCGACGGTGACGATGTTGCTCATCGGGCTTGCTCCTTGGTGTGACTCCGAAACGATGGATCAGATGGGGCCGCCGGCCCCGTTTGCAAGCGCCACCGGACGTGCACATGGCGCCGCCATGACGACGACCCAGGCCGCGAGCGCGAAAGGCGCGGCGACCCAGGCCAGGCGGTCGAAACCCGTGACGCCGGCGGCCGCGCCGCCGATGGCGGCCCCCAGCGCCATCGCGAGGTACAGCATCGAGGTGTTGAGCGACAGCAGCAGCGGGGCCTGGTCGGGCGCCATCTGCACCAGCCGCGCCTGCTGCGGCGTCATCAGTCCGAAGCCCGAGCAACCCCAGGTGACGAGCACGACGAGCAGCGCCACCTCGTGGCCGCGCGTCAGCGGCAGCACCAGCATCATGGACGCCAGCACCAGCAGCAGCACCTGGATCGTGCGGCGGGGCCCGAAACGGTCGGTCGCGAATCCGCCCGTGATCGTGCCGGCCACACCCGCCAGCCCGAACAGCGTCAGCGTCCAAGGCAGACCGACACGACTGGCGGGCAGCAGCGCGGCGTGCACCGGCGCGATGTACGAGAACACGGTGAACACCGCGGTGAAGAACAGCAGTGTCGTGCCGAGCACCGCCAGCACCCGCGGCCGGCGCAGCACGAGGCCGGCGCCGTGGAAGCCTGCGCCCGGCGCGTCGACCCGTGCCGGCACCCGCCATGCGGCCAGCAGCCACATCGCCGCGCTGGCCGCGGTCATGGCCCAGAACGCCACGGGCCAGCCCTGGGTGCGGCCGATCCAGGTGCCCAGCGGCACGCCGATCACGTAGCTCAGGCTCATGCCGATGAAGACCGTCGACAACGCGCGGCCGCGCTGCGCCGGCGGCACCAGCGACAGCGCGATGCCGGCACCGATCGGCGTGAACATCGAGCCGACCCCCATCAGCGCGCGACCCAGGTAGAGCTGCGACAGGCTGGCGGCCAGCGCCGACAACGCGTTGCCGGCGGTGAACAGGGCCAGCGCCAGCAGCAGTGCGCGTTTTCGCGGCCAGCTGCCGGTCCACGCCAGCAGCAGCGGCGCCAGCAGCGCGGTCGCCAGCGCATAGGCCGTCACGGCCTGCCCGGTGGCACCCAGACTGCGCCCCATGTCGGCGGCGATGAGGTCGATCAGCCCGGAGACGACGAAGGCCGACGAACCGATGACGAGGTTACCGACGGCGATGAGATAGAGCAGCGCAGGCACCGCCGGACGGTAGCAGCAACCGGCCGCCCGCCCTGGCCCTGCCTGTGCCGGCCAGGCTCGCGGCGCAGACGTCCAGCCCAGGACCGCCGGCCGCGCCATGTGCCGCGTGCGGCGTCCTGCATCCGCTCGGGCGACAATACGCCATTGGCAGGCGCGACCTGCCGTTTGCCTTTTCGATCCGCCCGGCGGCGGCCGACCCGAACCCGAGGAAGTGCCTGATGGCCCAGTACGTCTACACCATGAACCGCGTCGGCAAGATCGTGCCGCCGAAGCGGCAGATCCTGAAGGACATCAACCTGTCCTTCTTCCCCGGCGCCAAGATCGGCGTGCTGGGCCTGAACGGCTCGGGCAAGTCCACGCTGCTGAAGATCATGGCCGGGCTGGACCACGACATCGAGGGCGAGGCGCACCCGATGCCCGGCCTGAAGATCGGCTACCTGCCGCAGGAGCCGGTGATGGACCCGACCCAGACCGTGCGCGAGTCGGTCGAGGAGGGCATCGGCGGGGTGCTGGCGGCCAAGGCGCGCCTGGACGAGGTCTACGCCGCCTACGCCGAGCCCGATGCCGACTTCGACGCCCTCGCGGCCGAGCAGGCCGAGCTCGAGGCGGTGATCGCCGCCGCCGGCAGCGAGAATACCGACATGCAGCTCGAGATCGCCGCCGACGCGCTGCGCCTGCCGCCGTGGGACGCGACCATGGGCACCCTGTCCGGTGGCGAGAAGCGCCGCGTCGCCCTGTGCCGGCTGCTGCTGAGCAAGCCCGACATGCTGCTGCTCGACGAGCCGACCAACCACCTCGACGCCGAGAGCGTGGAGTGGCTGGAGATCTTCCTCAAGCGCTTCCCCGGCACGGTGGTGGCGATCACCCACGACCGCTACTTCCTCGACAACGCCGCCGAGTGGATCCTGGAACTCGACCGCGGCCGCGGCCTGCCCTACAAGGGCAACTACTCCGACTGGCTGGACCAGAAGGAAAAGCGCCTGGAGCTCGAGCAGCGCACCGAGGACGCGCGCACGAAGGCGATGAAGGAGGAGCTCAAGTGGGTGCGCTCCAACTCGAAGGCGCGCCAGACCAAGAGCAAGGCGCGCCTGGCGCGCTTCGAGGAGCTCTCGGACGTCGAGTACCAGAAGCGCAACGAGACGAACGAGATCTTCATCCCGGTGGCCGAGCGCCTGGGCAACGAGGTGATCGAGTTCGTCAACGTCAGCAAGAGTTTCGGCGACCGCCTGCTGATCGACAACCTGAGCTTCAAGGTGCCGCCTGGCGCCATCGTCGGCATCATCGGACCGAACGGCGCCGGCAAGTCGACGCTGTTCCGCCTGATCCAGGGCGTCGAGAAACCCGACAGCGGCGAGGTCAAGATCGGCCCGACCGCCAAGCTGGCCTTCGTCGACCAGACCCGCGAGGGCCTGGCGGCCGACAAGACCGTGTGGGAGGACGTCTCCGGCGGCCTGGACAACATCGTCGTCGGCAAGTTCGTGATGCCCAGCCGGGCCT
>CAZQPN010000386.1:0-3555 GCA_964595215.1 uncultured Rubrivivax sp.
GCACGCGATGCTGCTGGAGATCCTGACCGACCAGGCCTACGGCACCATGATCCGCTCGCACTGAGCGGCAGGAGGCATCGAGATGGCGCTGCAGCGGCGGCCGTCGCCGCACGGCTGCCCCGACCGGTCCGCACCGACCGTGCGGCGGGGCCGCGCCGGGGCCGGTGCCGGCGCGGGCGCATCGCGGCCCGCGCCGGTCTGGCTGTTCGACCTCGACAACACGCTGCACAACGCGTCGGCGTCGGTGTTTGCCGAGGTCAACGTCGGCATGACGGCCTACATGGTCGAGCACCTGGGCATCGCCGAGGCGGAGGCCGACGCCCTGCGCCGCGCCTACTGGCTGCGCTACGGCGCGACGCTGCTCGGCCTGGTGCGCCACCATGCGGTGGCCGCGCCGCATTTCCTGCACCTGACGCACCGCCTGCCCGGGCTGGAGGCGCGCGTGCACGGCCACCGGCACGACTTCGCCGCACTCGCGCGCCTGCCCGGCCGGCGCGTGCTGCTGACCAACGCGCCGGCGGCCTACACCGCCCGCGTGCTCGGTGCCCTGGGCATCCGGCACTGGTTCGACGCCGTCGTCACGATCGAGGACATGCGCATGTTCGGCCACTGGCGCCCCAAGCCCGACGCGCGCATGTTCCGCCGCCTGCTGGCGCGGCTGCGCGTGCCGGCGTCGCGCTGCGTGCTGGTCGAGGACACGCTGGACCACCAGAAGGCCGCCCGATCGCTCGGCATGGGCACGGTGTGGATGCAGCGCTGGACGCGCGGCGCCGGCTGGGGCGTGGCCGCGGCGACGCGCGTGAACCGCCGGCCGGTCTACGTCGACCGGCGCGTGACGCGGCTGGCGGCGCTGCGGCGCGGGCGCTGAGGCGGCCCGAACGGCGCGCCGGACCGTCGCGGCGCAGGCTTCCTGCGCCGTTCAGGGACGGCACACGGAGCCGTCGGCGAGCCCCGCGAATCGGTGTTTACCTGCACCGGGTTGGCCGTCACGCCTGTGCCAGAATGTTTTTCCTGTTTTCGGAAGTGAGCGCCAGCCCCGTGATGTCCGAACCGCCGAGCGAGCCGGCGCCCTTGACCGAGACCGATAGTGGGACCGAGATGCGGGACGAAGCGGCTGTGGGCGCGTCTGCGCCGGCCGCCTCGGCCGGTCCGGACGAGGCGGAGCCGATGAAGGCGACGGACAAGGCGCCGGCGCGCAAGCGCCCGAAGCCCGGCGAGCGCCGCGTGCAGATCCTGCAGACGCTGGCCGGCATGCTCGAGCAGCCGGGTGCCGACCGCATCACGACCGCCGCGCTGGCGGCGCGGCTGCAGGTCAGCGAGGCGGCGCTGTACCGTCACTTCGCCAGCAAGGCGCAGATGTTCGAGGGACTGATCGACTTCATCGAGAGCAGCGTCTTCAGCCTCGTCAACCAGATCACCGAGCGCGAGCCGAGCGGTGCCGCACAGGCGCGCCGCATCGTCGCCGTGCTGCTGCAGTTCGGCGAGAAGAACCCCGGCATGGCGCGCGTGATGGTGGGTGACGCGCTCGTCTTCGAGCACGAGCGTCTGACCGCGCGCATGAACCAGTTCTTCGACCGCGTCGAGGCGCAGCTGCGCCAGTGCCTGAGGCTGGCGGTCGAGGGCTCGGCGACGCCGACGGTCGACGCCAACGCGCTCGCCTCGGCGCTGACGGCGTTCTCGGTCGGCCGCCTGCAGCGCTTCGCGCGTTCGGGCTTCAAGCGCGCGCCGACGGAGCACCTCGACTTCGTACTGGCGCGGCTGGCCTGAGCGGCCGGCGCACGGCCTGGTGGAGATCGAGCTCGGCGGCGAGCGCGTGCGGCTGCTGGCCGACCGCGCGGCGTACCTGCCCGGCCACGCGGCGCTGCTGGTGGCCGACATCCACCTCGGCAAGGCGCACAGCTTCCGCCGCCTCGGCGTGCCGGTGCCGCAGGGCAGCACCGGCGATGCGCTGGCGCGGCTGGACGCGCTGCTGGCCGCCACCGGCGCACGCGAGCTCGTCGTCCTCGGCGACCTGCTGCACGCGGCGCGCGGGCGCCACCCGGCGCTCGACGCCGCGTTCGTCGCCTGGCGCGCCCGCCATCCCGCGCTGGCGCTGTGGCTGGTGCGCGGCAACCATGACCAGGGCGCCGGCGACCCACCGCCGGGCTGGGGCGTGCAGTGCGTCGACGGCCCGCTGCGCCGCGGTGGCCTGGCGCTTCGGCACGAGCCGCGATCCGAGCCCGGCGCGTACGCGATCGGCGGCCACACGCACCCGGTGGTGGTGCTGGGCGGCCGCGCGCACGACCGGTTGCGCCTGCCGTGCTTCCACGTCGGCCTGGCGGTTGGCGTGTTGCCCGCCTTCGGCGCTTTCACAGGCGGCCATGTCGTGCGGGCGGCGCCGGGCGACCGCGTGTTCGTCGCGCACGGTGCGCAGGTGGTGCAGGTCGCGCCGGTGCGCGCCGCGGGATCGGCAGCGGCCCATCGCGCCGGCGACCGTGCGGCGAACTGATCGGCGCCCCGATCGGTACACCGGTTCACCCGCCGACCTGATCCCCCAGCGGGCGCGGCGCCTGCGCACTCGGCGGGATCGTCGGCCCCGTCGGGCGCGTCAGGCCGGCGCGGGCGACGTCGGCTGGGCCGCAGCCAGCGCGGCCTCCAGCCAGGGCACCAGGGCATCGAAGCACTGCCCGACCGATCGCGCCATCGCGGCCGCCGCGGCCGCCGAGGCCGGCTCGTCTACTGCGGCCGAAGCGTCGAAGGCGCGGCTGGCGATGCGCCGGCGCGCCCGGCGATCGAACAGCTCGGCCGTCATCGCCAGCCGCGCCGTCCCGGCGCCGACGTCGTGGTGGATGGTGTCGATGCGCAGCGTCAGCAGCCAGTCGGCCTGCAGAGGATCGCCCGTCAGCCCGACCGCGCCGGCGACGCGGCGCGCCTCGAGCCGCTGCTGCAGCAGCCGCGGCAGCTGGCGCACCGGCCGCTCGGTCCAGAATGCGTACTGATAGAAGCCGAAGCGCTGCGGCGCGTCGGAGAAGGCGATGCTCGCCGTCTCGGCCAGCGCGTCGCCGGGCTGCGCCTGGATCAGCAGCGACGGCACCAGCGGCAGCGGCCGTGCCGCGACACCGGCCGCGCCGGCGTCGTGCAGGCGCAGGTGGCTCTGGCTCGGGGCGTCGTCGCCAGGCCCGATCGACACGCAGCCGCTGAGCGCGCCGCCGGCCAGCGCCGCGACGCCAGCAAGCCAGCGACGGCGGCCGCTGTCATCCGGGGCGTCCATGGCCGCCGTGGCATCCGCGGCGCGGCCCGGCACCGGCCCGCGCGTCACGGCTTCACCTCGCCGGGGCCGAGCTGCGACGATGCCGGGCCGAGCAGCGCGCCGCGCGCGTCGCGCAGGCGGTCGACGACGCGCGGCGTCGCTTGCCGGGTGAGGCGCAGGGAGGCCAGCGCTGCGCCGGCCAGGAGGTTCCGGCTCATACGCCATCCTAGCCTCCGACCCTTGTGCACCGCAACCTGACACGTCCGGCACCGGCCGCCCCCCGCAGGGCACACCGCCGTTGCAATCGCGCCGTCGAGGCCTTATTG
>CAZQPN010000387.1:0-3547 GCA_964595215.1 uncultured Rubrivivax sp.
GTGAAGCCGCCGAGCACCTGGGAATTGGCGCCGACGATGACGTCGCGGCCCAGCGTCGGGTGGCGCTTGGCGCCCTTGGCCAGCGAGGTGCCACCCAGCGTCACACCCTGGTAGATGGTGCAGCCGTCGCCGATCTCGGCCGTCTCGCCGATCACCACGCCCATGCCGTGGTCGATGAAGACGCAGCGGCCGATGACGGCGCCCGGGTGGATCTCGATGCCGGTGAAGAAGCGGCCCAGGTGCGACAGGAAGCGCGCCAGCCAGTGCCAGCCACGCCGCCATGCGGCATGCGACCAGCGGTGGATCAGCAGCGCGTGCAGCCCGGGGTAGCAGGTGAGCACCTCCCACGACGAGCGCGCCGCGGGGTCGCGTTCGCGGATGCAGGCGATGTCTTCACGCAGGCGGTCGAACATGGTCGGTCCCGGCAACAGGGCCGCTCAGTCTAGCCGGCCGCGCGATTTGCCGCTCGCCCGCTGCACGGCGCGCGCGATGCCCCTGAGGATGTGCACCTCCTCGACCGTCGGCCGTGCGCGCAGCAGCATCTGCTGCAGGCGCGGCATCAGCTTCTTCGGCGCGTGCGGATCCAGGAAGCCGACCGCGACCAGCGCGTCGCGCCAGTGCGCCAGCAGGCCCTCGAGCGCCGGCAGGTCGGCCGGCACGGCCGCCGCGGTGCGCGCCACGACCGCAAACGCACCGGCCGCCTGGCGCCACTCGTAGGCCAGCACCTGCACCGCCTGCGCCAGGTTGAGCGAGCCGTAGTCCGGCGCGGTGGGGATGCTCAGGCAGGCGTGGCAGCGCCGCACGTCGTCGTTGGCCAGCCCGAAGCGCTCGGAGCCGAAGACGAAGGCCACGCGGCCGCCGTCGCGCGCCAGCGCCGGCGCCAGGGCCTCGAAGTGCGGCCGCGGCGCATGCACCGGCGGGCCGAAGTCGCGCGGCGTCATCGCCGTCGCGCAGGCGTGGGTGATGCCGTCCAGCGCGTCGGCCAGCGTCGGCACGACGCGCGCGCGCGTCAGAACGTCGGCGGCGCCGCTGGCCATCGCCACCGTCTCCTTGCGCGAAAGCACGTCGGCGAAACGCGGCGCCACCAGCACGAGGTCGGAGAACCCCATGACCCTGATCGCGCGCGCCGCGGCGCCGACGTTGCCGGCGTGGCTGGTGTGCATCAGCACGAAGCGCGGGCCGGCGGGGCCTCCGGTGTCAGCAGGGCGTCGGTCGGGCGAGGATCGGTCGGGGTCGGAGGCCATGGCCGGTAGAATGAGGCGGTCTGCCGCGGCATTGTCGCGGCACGCTCTTTGTTTCCGTCGCCGCCTTCCTCACGCGCCCCGCGCGCCGACCGCCTGCCCATGTCGCAAAGCCTGCATCCCATGCTCAACATCGCCATCAAGGCCGCGCGCGCGGCCGGGGCGATCATCAACCGGGCGGCGCTCGACATCGAGCTGCTGAAGGTGGCACGCAAGGGCCCGAACGACTTCGTCAGCGAGGTCGACCGCGCGGCCGAGCAGGCGATCATCGACATCCTGCTCGACGCCTATCCCGGCCACGCGATCCTAGCCGAAGAGAGCGGGCGCGAGCGCGGCGCCAAGGACAGCGAGTTCCTGTGGATCATCGATCCGCTGGACGGCACGACCAACTTCCTGCACGGCTTCCCGGTCTACGCGGTGTCGATCGCGCTCGCGCACCGTGGCGTGGTGCAGCAGGCGGTCGTCTACGACCCGACGCGCAACGACCTGTTCATGGCCTCGCGCGGGCGGGGCGCCTTCCTCAACGACCGCCGGCTGCGCGTGTCCAAGCGCACGCGACTGGCCGACAGCCTGGTCGGCACCGGCTTCCCGTTCCGCAAGGGCGACAACTTCAAGCGCTACGTGAAGATGTTCGAGGAGGTCATGCAGGCCTGCGCCGGGCTGCGCCGCCCGGGCGCAGCCGCGCTCGACCTGTGCTACGTCGCCGCCGGCTACTACGACGGCTTCTTCGAGATGGGCCTGAACCCGTGGGACGCGGCGGCGGGCTCGCTGCTCATCACAGAGGCCGGCGGCCTGGTTGGCAACTTCACCGGCGACGCCGACTTCCTGTACCAGCGCGAGATCGTCGCCGGCAACCCCAAGGTCTACGGCCAGCTGGTGCAGATCCTGCAGCCCTACACGCGCGTGCTGAAGTCGGCCGAGCACGGCACGGCGGCGACCGGCTCGCACGCGCCGGCCGCCGACGCGACGCAGGCCTTCGTCGGCGCCGCCGCCGTGCCGGCGGCCCCCGCGCCGCGCCGGACGGTGCGCATCCGCAAGGCCGACGCCGGGACCGGTGGCAAGGCCGACGACGCGCCGTTCTAAAGAGCGTCCGCCTGGCCCGCACAGCCGGCAGGGCCAACACAAGGCCGGTGCAGGCGCAGCGCCGCGGCGGCACCGCGCAAGGTCCGCTGCGTATACTGGATTCGTGGTTCCCTCACGCGCACCTCTTGCCGTCGGTGCCGGGCCGGCCACCGGTCCGCAGGCGCCTGCCGCGTCCGCTCCCCGTGGTGCACAGACCTTCGGCGAGCTCGACCTGCACCTCTTCCGGGAGGGCACGCACACCGGCCTGCATCGCCTGCTCGGCTGCCACCCGGTGGACGGCGGCGCCCGCTTCGCGGTCTGGGCCCCGAGCGCCGCCGCCGTGTCGGTGATCGGCGACGTCAACGACTGGCGCGCCGACGCGCACCCGCTGCAGCCGCGGCCCGACGGATCCGGCATCTGGGAGGGCACGGTGGCCGGCGTGGTGCACGGCCAGCGCTACAAGTACGTGCTGCGCACGCCCGACGGCCGCCGGCTCGAGAAGGCCGACCCGATGGCGCGCCTGGCCGAGCGGCCGCCGGCGACGGCGTCGGTGGCCTGGTTCGGCGACGACCATGTCTGGCGCGACCAGGCCTGGATGGCCGTGCGCGGCGCACGCAACGCGCTCGACGCGCCGATGTCGATCTACGAGATGCACCTCGGATCGTGGCGGCGCGGCGAGGCCGGCGCGCTGATGGACTACCGCACGGCGGCGCGTCTGCTCGCCGAGCACCTGACGCGACTCGGCTTCACGCATGTCGAGCTGCTGCCGGTGATGGAGCATCCCTTCTACGGCTCCTGGGGCTACCAGACGACGGGCTACTTCGCGCCGAGCTCGCGCTATGGCACGCCGGCCGACTTCAAGTTCCTCGTCGACACGCTGCACCAGGCCGGCATCGGCGTCATCCTCGACTGGGTGCCGTCGCACTTCCCGACCGACGCCCACGGCCTGGCCGACTTCGACGGCACCCACCTGTACGAGCACGCCGACCCGCGCCAGGGATTCCACCCCGATTGGAAGTCGGCGATCTTCAACCTCGGCCGCCACGAGGTGAGCGCCTTCCTGCTGTCGAGTGCGCTGTTCTGGCTCGACGAGTTCCACATCGACGGCCTGCGCGTGGACGCGGTGGCGTCGATGCTCTACCTCGACTACTCCCGCAAGGAGGGCGAGTGGATCCCGAACCGCTACGGCGGCCGCGAGAACCTCGATGCGATCGAATTCCTGCGGCAACTGAACATTGCGATCG
>CAZQPN010000388.1:0-3544 GCA_964595215.1 uncultured Rubrivivax sp.
CTGCCACAGCACGCCCTTGACGATGTAGTTCCGGATGTCCCTGACCTTCTCCGAGCTCGACTCGTCGGCCAGCTGGCTGTCGCGCAGGCGGCTCACCGCGTCGTACTCGTACAGCCCCTGCTGCGCCTTGGTCGTGCTCTTGATGTGCCACTGCATCAGCGGCAGTCCGAGCGCAGTCGCCACCTCCTCGGCCAGCATCGTCTTGCCGGTGCCGGGCTCACCCTTGACCAGCAGCGGCCGCTTCAGCGTGGCCGCGGCATTGACGGCCAGCATCAGGTCGGGCGTGGCGACATAGGTGTCCGAACCCTGGAACTTCATGACAGGAAGGCGCCGTGCGAGCGGTCGTCGAAAGCGATCGGGTCAGTATAAGCGGGTGCCTATAATTGTCGGCTGTGGGTACATCGGGCCGCGTTCGCGCGACGCCTTGTGGGCCCTCGGCTCGACGGCCGGCGTCCTCGCCGACCCCTCCATCCTCCCGTTTCGCTGCCCTACGATGATGAAGAAGCTCTCGCTGCTGCTGGCCCTGGCCGCCCTGTTCCCTGCCGCCCAGGCGCAGGACGTCGAGGCCGGCCGCGGCAAGGTGGCCATGTGCATCGGCTGCCACGGCATCCCTGGCTACCAGAACAGCTTCCCCGAAGTGCACAAGGTGCCGATGATCTCGGGGCAGAACGCCAAGTACATCGAGGCCGCGCTGCAGGCCTACAAGAAGGGCGACCGCAAGCACCCGACGATGCGCGGCATCTCGGCGTCGCTGAGCGACCAGGACATGGCCGACATCGCCGCCTTCTACGAGCAGGACGGGAAGGGTGCCGCGCTGTCCAGCGTCGCCGCCCGTCAGCCGTCCGAGGCGGCCGCCGCGCTGCTCGCCAAGGGTGCCTGCAGCTCCTGCCACGGGGCCGACTACAGCCAGCCGATCGATCCGAGCTACCCGAAGATCGCCGGCCAGCACGCCGACTACCTCTACGTCGCGCTGAAGTCCTACCAGACCGACGGCAACCCGAACATCGGCCGCAACAACGCCGTCATGAGCGGCATCGCGCGCCAGTTCACGCCTGCCGAGCTGAAGACGATGGCCAACTACCTCGGCAGCGTGCCGGGATCGCTGAAGACGGTGCCGCAGAGCCGCTTCAAGTGAGCCAGGCGCCGGGGCTCTGCCCGGCGGGCCACTGACCGATCCGAGCCGCTGCCCGTCAGCGGCTCTTTGTTGTCCGCCTGGTCGGCGGCGACGGTCCGGCCCCGTCCTCCGGACCACGGGCGAGGTCGTCGAGGATCGGGCACTCCGGCCGTCCGTCGCCGTGGCAGGCGTGCACCAGATGCTGCAACGTGCGCTGCATGGCCTGCATGCGCTCGATGCGGGTCTGCAGGTCATCGACGTGGCGCAGCGCGAGGGCCTTGACCTCGGCGCTGGCGCGCGAGCGGTTGTCCCACAGGGCGAGCAGCCCGGCGATCTCCTCCAGGCCGAAACCGAGGTCGCGCGCGCGCCGGATGAAGCGCAGCGTATGCAGCGTGCGCTCGTCGTAGCGCCGGTACCCGGCGTCGCTGCGCGCCACCGGCGGCAGCAGGCCGAGCGACTCGTAGTGGCGGATCATCTTCGGCGTCACGCCGCTGGCCGACGCCGCCTGGCCGATGTTCAGGGCCGTCATGCGGTCGCCTCGCGCGAGGCGGCCGACACGCGGTCCGGCCGCGACGGCGGTGGCGCGGGGCGCCAGCGCCGCAACAGCAGCGCGTTGCCGAGGACGCTGACGCTCGACAGCGCCATCGCGGCACCGGCCAGCACGGGGCTCAGATAGCCGAGGGCCGCCAGCGGAATGCCCACGGCGTTGTAGGCGAAGGCCCAGAACAGGTTCTGCCGCACCTTGCGCGTGATGGCGCGCGCCAGCTGCAGCGCCTCGTGCACCAGCATCGGGTCGCCGCGCATCAGCGTCAGCCCGGCGGTCTCCATCGCGACATCGGTGCCGCTGCCGTCGACCGAGGTCACCGCGATGCCGACGTCGGCGGCGGCCAGTGCCGGCGCATCGTTGATGCCGTCTCCGACCATCGCGACCTTGGCGCCCGGTCGCGCGGCCTGCAGCGCGGCACGCAACTCGGCGACGACGGCGGCCTTGTCGCCCGGCAGCACCTCGGCGCGCACGTCGTCGATGCCGAGCCGGCGCGCGACCGCCTGCGCCGCGCCACGGTTGTCGCCGCTGACGAGCACGGTACGCAGGCCCTCGGCCTGCAAGGCCGCCACCGCGTCTGCGGCGCCGGCCTTGGGTTCGTCGCCAAACGACAGCCAGCCGCGCGCGGTCCAGCCGTCGCCCTGCGGCGCCAGCAGCCAGGAGACGCTCCGGCCCTGCGCCTGCTCGCCGGCGGTGCTGCCGGTGTCGACACCGCACTCGACGGCCCAGCGCCCGCTCGCCAGCCGCAGCGGGCGGTCGCCGACCCGCCCCTCGATGCCGCGCCCGGCGACCGCCTGCACGTCGGCGGCGCGTCCCGGCGGGATCCCGCGTGCCTCGGCAGCGGTCAGCACGGCGCGCGCCAGCGGGTGCTCGCTGCCCGATTGCAGCGCCGCCGCGTCGGCGAGCAGTTCGTCGTCGTTGCCGTTCAGGGCATGCAGTGCCGCCAGCCGCGGCCGGCCCTCGGTCAGCGTGCCCGTCTTGTCGAAGGCGACGACGCCGACCGCGCGCAACTGCTCGAGCGCCTCCGGGTCGCGCACCAGCACGCCGCGCCGTGCCGCCAGGCCGGTGCCGACCATCAGCGCCGCCGGCGTCGCCAACCCGAGCGCGCAGGGGCAGGCGATGACGAGCACCGCCACCGCGTGCAGCGTGGCGGCCGACCAGTCGCCCTGCAGCAGGCCCCAGCCGGCGAAGGTGAGCAGCGCGATGCCGACGACGACCGGCACGAAGACCGCGCTGATGCGGTCGACCAGCTTCTGCAGGGGAGCCTTCTTGGCCTGCGCCGACTCGACGAGGCGCACGATGCGCGACAACTGGCTCTCGGCGCCGACGGCGCCCACGCGCACGACGATCAGGCCCTCGCCGTTGAGCGCGCCGCCGGTGACCTTCTCCCCCGGCTCGCGCGCCACCGGCAGGCTCTCGCCGGTCAGCAACGACTCGTCGACGTGGGTGCGGCCCTCGACGATCACGCCGTCGGCCGGCAGGCGTTCGCCCGGGCGCACGACGACCTCGTCGCCGACGCGCAGGTCGGCCAGCGCCAGCTCGACCTCGCTCGAAGTCCCGCCGTCGGTGCGGCGCACGCGCACGCGCTCCGGGCGCAGCCGGCGCAGCCCCTCGAGTGCGGTCAGCGTCTGCCGCTTCGCGCGCGTCTCCAGCCACTTGCCCAGTCGCACCAGCGTGATGACGACGGCGGCGCTCTCGAAGTACAGGTGCGGCATGCCCTGCGGGTCGGCCCACCAGGTGGCCAGGCTGAGGCCGTAGGCGGCACTGGTGCCGAGCGCGACGAGCAGGTCCATGTTGCCGGTGCCGGCGCGCAGCGCATGCCACCCGGCACGGTAGAAGCGCGCGCCGAGCCAGAACTGCACCGGCGTGGCGAGCAGGAACTGCCA
>CAZQPN010000389.1:0-3543 GCA_964595215.1 uncultured Rubrivivax sp.
GGGGCGCCGAACGAGCGCTCGAGCACCACGTTGCGACCCTTGGGGCCCAGCGTGACCTTGACCGCGTTGGCCAGGATGTTGACGCCTTCCACCATGCGGTGGCGGGCATCGGAACCGAAGACGACGTCTTTAGCTGCCATGTGTATTTCTCCGTGACTTGAAACAGGGACTGTTGTTCAGGCGGGGCCCGCGCCCGATCCGGGTCGCCCGGTCGTGCTGCAAGCCCTCGGGGCGGGCGCGGATCGCGGCATCGCCGCGACAGCAGCCCGGGATCCCGGAATTACTTCTCGACGACGGCGAAGAGATCCTCTTCGCGCATCACCAGCAGTTCGTCACCGTCGACCTTGACGGTCTGGCCGCTGTACTTGCCGAACAGGACGCGGTCGCCGACCTTGATGTTCAGGGCCACGAAATCGCCCTTGTCGTTGCGCTTGCCCGGACCGACGGCCAGGACTTCGCCCTGATCGGGTTTCTCGGCGGCGTTGTCGGGGATCACGATGCCGGACGCCGTCTTGGTTTCCTGCTCGAGACGCTTGACGATCACGCGATCGTGCAACGGACGAAGCTTCATGGGTTCTCCTTGAGGTTGTGGATACTCGCCGCAAGAGGCGAGAAATAAGCAAGCACTTACAAACAAGAGGCCGGCTGCAGATCTTTCAGACCCGTCGGCGACCCCTGCTGCGATCGTCAGCACTCGCAGACCGCGAGTGCTAGCAACCGGATTATAGGGATCTGCCGTCGGTCTTCAAGAGGGCGCCCGGATGTCCGTCGAGCCCGACCAGCCTACGCCGGCGCAGGCGGGGGCGGCTCGCCGTCGTCCTCGGGCGCCGGTGCCGCCGGCACACGGTAGCCCTCGCTCGCCCAGGCGCCGAGGTCGTTCGCATGGCAGCGCTCGCTGCAGAACGGTCGCCAGGGATTGGCGGGCGAGAACAGCGCGGGCTGTCGGCAGGCCGGGCAGGGGACCCGACGCGGCGGCGTACCAGAGCCCGCCGGCGGCGCTGCAGGTGGCGGCGTCAGCTGCAAAGCGTGAGGTCGAACGCGACGTCGGCACCGCAGGGCTTGAGGCGGCCCTCGGCGTCTCCGCCCATGAACCGCACCGACACCATCAGCCGGTGGCCGGAGATCTCCGGCACCCACGGCAGGCTGTCGGGCAGCGCGACGCGCAGCAGGTGGTAGGTGCGGCCTGGCGGCAGGCTCTGCTGATACTGCCCGCTGGCGGCGACGACGCGCTGCGGCACGCCACTGTCGCGCAGCAGGCCCAGCAGCACGCCGATCGCCTGCCCGAGGGGCTGCAGCGTCGTCAGCCAGCGCATCAGATCCCCGCGGCGTCGCTCGGGCGGATGCTGCTGCCACGCATGGTAGGCGGGCAGGTCGAAGGCGCAGGTGCCGCCCGGGATGCTGATGCGGCTGCGGATGCTCATCAACCACTCGTTGGCCGTCAGTGCCTGACCGGCCTTGCCGGGGAGGTGGTTCAGCGCGTGAAAGGCATGGTCGAGCCGGCCGGTCACGTCATCGAGCGCCGCCTCCGAGATGTGCGGGTTGCCCCGGTAGGTCTCGAGTTGGGCCTTGTGGCGTTCGAGCTCCTTGAGCAGGTCGGACTTGAGGTCGGCACGCGCGGCCACGTCCATGATCTCGAACAGCGTCGCGATCGCGAAGTGGTGGTCCACCGCCGCGTCGCGCTCGACCAGCAGGTCGAGGCGGTCGAACAGCTGTTCGAGCCGCAGCATCGTGCGGATGCTCTCGTTGAACGGGTATTCGTACAGGACCGAGGCCACGCGGTGCGGGCGCGATGCGCCCCGTCAGGAAACCAGCATCGATTGTTCCACACGGGTGGCGCGACGTCGCGCGTCCGCGGACTCGGGCGCGCGGCCCTGGGTGGCGGCGCCCACGGGGTCTCGCCTCAGCGACCGAGCCAGGCCGCCGCCAGCGCGTCGACGGCCTGCGCCAGTCCTTGCAGCGTGTTGTGCTCGCCGTTGTCGATCACTGCGTCGCCGATGCGCCGCCGCTGCGCGCGCGGCGCCTGCTGGGCGATCACGCGCTCGACCGCCTCGGCCGTCCACCCCGACCGCTGCACGACGCGGGTCACCTGCAGGGCGGGTGGGCAGTCGACGACGATCACGCGGTCGACACGCGCGCGCCAGTGGCGCGACTCGGCGAGCAGCGGCACGTCGAAGACGATCGGCGCGTCGCCCGCCGCCGCGGCCTGGGCTGCCGCCTCGGCGCCGATCATGGGGTGCAGGATGTCCTCGAGCCGTTGCCGCGCCTGCGGGTCGGCGAACACGCGCGCGCGCATCCGTTCGCGGTCGAGTGCGCCGTCGGCGGCCACGACGTCGGCGCCGAAGGCGCGCGCGATGTCAGGCAGCGCAGCGCCGCCGGGCGCGGTCAGCGCGCGCGCGATCGCGTCGGTGTCGACGACATGGACGCCGTGGCCGGCCAGCAGCCGCGCCACCGTGCTCTTGCCGCTGCCGATGCCGCCGGTCAGGCCGATGCGGCGGATGCCGGGGCGCACGCCGGTCGGGGCGCCGGAGGCCATCGCGTCGTCGCGGCCCGTCAGGCCCAGCCCATCCAGTCGAGCACGGTGGGCAGGCCGATCAACAGCACGGCGACGCCGCCGCCGGCCAGGAAGGGGCCGAAGGGCACGAAACGGCCCTCGCGCAGAGCGCCGGTGGCCTTCATGCCGATGCCGACCACCGCGCCGATCACCGACGCGAACAGAATGATCGGCAGGATGGCCTGCCAGCCGAGCCAGGCACCGAGCGCGGCGAGCAGCTTGAAGTCGCCCTGTCCCATGCCCTCCTTGCCGGTCGTGAGCTTGAACAGCCAGTACACCGACCACAGCGACAGGTAGCCGGCGACGGCGCCCCACAGCGCCTGCGACCAGGGGATCGTCCAGCCGAGTCCGGCCGCCACCAGCCCGGCCCACGCGAGCGGCAGCGTCATGGCGTCGGGCAGCACGGTAGTGTCCCAGTCGATCGCCGACAGCGCCAGCAGCACCGCGACCACCGCGCACCACAGCAGTGCGACGGGCTGGCCGCCGAAGCGCCATGCGACGGCCGCGAACAGCACGCCGGTGAGCAACTCGACGAAGGGATAGCGTGCCGCGATCGGTGTGCGGCAGGCGCTGCAGCGCCCGCGCAGCCACAGCCACGACAGCAGCGGAATGTTCTCGTGCCAGCGGATGCGGTGCCCGCAGGCCGGGCAGCGGGAGGCCGGTCGCGCCAGCCCGAAGGCCGGCAAACGCTCGACCTGCTGACCGAGCGCCGTCGCCGTGGCGACGGCGGCAGCGGGAGCCGGCTGACCGAAGACGCGGCGGTAGGACTCGGCGTCGCCGAGCTGGTGCGCCACGTCGGCCCACCACTGCCGCTCGAGCATCAGTGGCAGGCGGTGCACGACGACGTTGAGGAAGCTGCCGACGAGCAGCCCCAGCAGGCCGAGGCCCCAGGGCGAGAGCAGCGCCGGCAGCAGCGGGTCGAGCGCCACGCTCAGACGACCGCGCCCAGCTTGAAGATCGGCAGGTACATCGAAACCACGATGCCACCGATC
>CAZQPN010000390.1:0-3539 GCA_964595215.1 uncultured Rubrivivax sp.
GAACGGCTTCTTCCGCGAGCAGGAGAAGGCCTCCGCGTCGGTCGTGCTCACACTGCACCCCGGTCGCACGCTGGACCGCGCGCAGATCGCCGGCATCGTGCACCTGGTCTCGCGCAGCGTGCCGGACCTGAAGGCATCCGACGTCAGCGTCATCGATCATACCGGCGCGTTGCTGAACCCGGCCGAGTCCGCCACCGGGCTGGACTCGCTGCAGCTCGAGTACCGCCGCCAGGTCGAGGCGGGGCACACGCAACGCGTGCTCGCGCTGCTCGAGCCAGTGGTCGGCCGCGACAACCTGCGGGCCAGCGTGACGGCCGACATCGACTTCTCCCAGGTCGAGTCGACCGCCGAAGAGTACAAGCCGAACCAGGGCGGCGCTCCGGCGACCGTGCGCGCCATCCGCACCGAGGAGGCGAGCCAGCCGGGCGCACCGATGCCGGCCGGCGTGCCGGGTGCGGCGACCAACCAGCCGCCGACCCCGGCCCAGGCGCCGATCGAGGGCGCGGCCGCGCCACTGCAGGCCGCGGGCATGGGCTCGGGCGCTGGCAACGGTCGGCGCGAGGCCGAGACGCGCTTCGAGGTCGATCGCACGGTGCGCGTGACGCGCGCAGCCACGGGCGTCGTCAGGCGGCTGAACGCGGCCGTCGTCGTCAATCACCGGACGACCGTCGACGGCAAGGGGCGAAAGACGACGACGCCGTTGTCCAGCGAGGAGATAGAACAGCTGACAGCGCTGGTGCGCCAGGCCGTCGGCTACGACGCCGCCCGCGGTGACTCGGTGCAGGTCGTCAACGCGCCCTTCCACACCGATCCCGTGCCGGTCGTCGAGGAGGCGCCGCTTTGGCAGCAGCCATGGCTGCAGGATCTGCTGCGCAGCGCCGCCACGCCGGCCGCGCTGGCCGTCGTCGCGCTGTTGGCGCTGTTCGGGCTCGTTCGCCCGGCGATCAAGACCGTCCTGACGCCAGCCCCGGCGATCGGGGGGAAGGTCGACGCGGTCGTCGCCGGTGACGAATCGCTGCCGCCGCTGTCGCCCGAGACCTCGCCGCGCCTGGCCGCGCCGGCGACGCAGGACCGCGTCGAAGCGGCACGCGCGATCGCCAAGCAAAACCCGGCCGCCGTCGCCAGCATCATGCGCGAGTGGGTCAACGGCGGCGCCACCGCCTGACCCGGACCGACTCGGACGCACACACCCGCCATGGCGACGATGGACGACAAGGGCCTCGAGGACGCGGCCATCCTGCTGATGACGCTCGGCGAGGAGGAGGCGGCCGAGGTCTTCAAGCACCTGGCGCCCAAGGAGGTGCAGAAGCTCGGCGAGACGATCGCCCGGATGAAGGCCATCCCGCGCGAGCGCTACGACGCCGTGCTCGACCGCTTCGAGGCGCAGGCGGCAGACCAGAACGTGCTCGTCGCGGACTCCGACGAGTACGTCAAGTCGGTGCTGCGCAAGGCGCTGGGCGACGACAAGGCCAACATGCTCATCGATCGCATCCTGATGGGCAACGACAACAGCGGCATCGAGAGCCTGAAGTGGATGGACGCCAGCTCGGTCGCCGAGCTGCTGCGCAACGAGCATCCGCAGATCGTCGCGGCCATCCTGGTGCACCTGGACGCCGACCAGGCGGCCGACGTGCTGCGCCAGATGATCGAGCGCCAGCGCAACGAGGTGCTGATCCGCGTGGCCACGCTCGACGGCATCCAGCCGTCGGCGCTGAAGGACCTCAACGACGTGCTCGGCCGCGTGCTGGCCGGCGGCGAGCGCACGCGCAAGGCCAATCTCGGCGGCGTCAAGGCGGCCGCCGAGATCCTGAACCTGCTGGGCAGTTCGGTCGAGACCGCCGTCCTCGACTACGTGCGCGAGGCCGACAACGAACTGGCGCAGCGGATCATGGACAACATGTTCACCTTCGACGACGTGGCTTCGCTCGACGACAAGGGCATCCAGTCGCTGCTCAGGGAAGTGCAGTCCGAGTCGCTCGTCATCGCGCTCAAGGGCGCCACGCCGGAGCTGCGGGACAAGATCCTGCGCAACATGTCCAGCCGCGCCGCCGAGTCGTTGCGCGAGGACCTCGATTCGCGCGGGCCGGTGCGCCTGTCGGAGGTCGAGGCCGAACAGAAGGAGATGCTGAAGATCGTGCGCCGCCTGGCCGACGAGGGACAGATCGTGATGGGGGGCAGCGGTGACGAGCAGTTCGTCTAAGGGACCGGTGCGCAACGTCCCGCCGCCGCCGGGCTCCAAGGGCGGCACGACCTACACGCGCTTCATTCCGCGCGAGGAGCTGCAGGGTTTCGCGGCCTGGGCGCCGGAGTCCTTCGGTGACGAGGCCGGCACGGGCGCCTCGGGCGCGGCCGCCTCGCAGGGAACCGGCGCGACGGCGGCCCAACCCGAGCCGGCGGCGGACCCGGCATTCGACGCGCGCGTCGCGGCCGCCCGTCAGGCCGGCTACCAGGACGGCTACCGCGACGGCCTGACGGCGCTCGAGGGATTCAAGCAAAGCTTCGCCGGCCAGATGTCGGCCCAGGTCGGGCAGCTGCTCCAGGGCATCGACCAGGGTTTCCAGGACCTGGAGGCACAGATGGCGCACGCCGTCGCCGGCACCGCGGTCCAGCTCGCGCGGCAGGTGCTGCGCACCGAACTGTCGCTGCGGCCCGAACTGGTGTCGCGCGTCGCCGCCGAGGCGGTCGGCGCGGTGCTGCTGTCGGCACGCCAGATCACGCTGCACCTGAATCCGCGGGACCTCCCGCTGGTGGCCCAGTCGGAGGCGGCGGCCGAGGCCCTGACGGCGCGCGGTACGCGGCTGGTCGCCGACGACTCGCTCGAGCGCGGCGGCTGCCGCGTCGAGTCCGACCTCGGCGTCATCGACGCACGCATCGGCGAGCGCTGGGCGCAGGCCGCGTCGGTGCTCGGCGTCGACCTGACCTGGTTCGACGCGGTGGACTCGGAGAGCCCGGCATGAGCGCCGGCGGCACCGACCGCGCGGGCACCGGTCAGACCGGCGCGCATCCCTTCACCGACCCGCACGCCGCCCGCGCCGCGCGCTGGAGCCGCTACCTGCAAGACCTGCAGGCCTACGCGAGCCTGCCGCAGGCGCTGGAGGCCGAGGGCACCCTGGTGCGTGTCACCGGCCTCGTGCTCGAGGCCGCGGGCGTGCGCGTGCCGGTCGGCTCGGTGTGCGAAGTGCGTGCGCCGGGGCAGCCGGCGGTGCTGGCCGAGGTCGTCGGCTTCAATGGCGACCGCGCCTACCTGATGCCGACCGGCGAGCTGCACGGCCTGGCCAGCGGCGCGCGCGTGGTACCCCGGCCGCTGCCCAACACGCCGCCCCGCTTCGGTCGCGAGAACCACCCGTGGCGCCGCAGCGAGGACCGCGGCCTGCACCTGCCGATGGGCGAAGGCCTGCTCGGCCGCGTCGTCGACGCGCATGGCCAGCCGATCGACCGCGGCGGGCCGCTGAGCGGTGTGACGTCGCTGCCGAGGGCACGTCGCCCGAGCAACGCGGTGGACCGCGACCCGGTACGCCCGCCGCTGGACCCCGGCGTGC
>CAZQPN010000391.1:0-3534 GCA_964595215.1 uncultured Rubrivivax sp.
GCTTCCTGCGCAGCCAGGACGGCGCGTCGATGCAGCTGATGCCGGCCCTCGTGCGTGGCGGCGGCATCGAGCTGGCGGTCCGGCACTTCAGCGACGCCGGCGTCGCACAGGCCACGGCGCAGGACGTGGCGGCCGTTCCGGTCGCCACGGATGCGGACGTCGTGGATGCACTGATCAGCGAGGGCCTCCGCGCCGTGGCGGCGGCGAGCACCGATGGCGACCGGGCCGCAGCGCTGATCCAGCTGCACGATACCCGTGTGGCGGAGCGGCTCGCAGCGGTGGCGTCGGGCGCCACATCGACGCCCGATGCCCGGGACACGGCGATGCAGGTGGCCGAGGCATGGGTCTTCATGGTGCGCAACTCCTTTGAAGGCGCCTTCGACGCGACGCCGCTGGAGTCGGCCGTGCCGGCCGACCTGGCGGCCGTCGTGGGCTCGGTTCGCCAACGGGTGACGGGCATCCTCGGCGAGCAGTTCGATCGCGGACTCCAGGCATGTCAGGCGCCGGCGCCGATCGGCGTGGCGCAGCTGAACGGCCTGGAACTCGCGCTGGAGGCGGCCGCGCAGGCGGTTCAGAGGTTCGCCGGCAACCCCGGCCTGCCGGGCCTGGACGTCGCGACCCTGGCCCGCCGCCTGAACGACTGCGTGCGCGTGGCCTTCGAGCCGACACCGGCGCCGACCTTCGAGGTCGGCCGCCCGGTGTCGCTGGATGCGCGGGCGCAGCTGATCTTCGCCGCCGACGCCAACGCGTCGATCCAGGTGCCCTTCGAATTCGTGGTGGCGTCGGACGACGCCACGATCGTTAGCCCCCGGGGGTTCTCGGACGTGCAAGGGCGCTACACCACCGTCACCACCCCGCAGACGATCCCGCCGCTGTTCGAGGTCACGGCCTGCGTGGGCACCTCGTTGACCACTGGCGGGACATTCGCCTCGGTGCTGTGCGGCAAGCAGACCGTGGGCGGCACACCGGCGGCGGTGTCGCTGAGCGGTGTCATCACCGCCAACCGCTTGATCACTGCCACGCTGCGCGGATCTCGCAATCGGGTCGAATCCACCTTCGGTCTGGACGCGGTGTTCGACACCACCACCGAGACGGTCGACGTGACCTTGTCCTATGACGTCAGCATGTCGGTACCCCCCGGAACCGTGGTGCAGCCGGGTGTCCGAACCTTCCTTGACGCCGGCCCCGTCGGCAATCTGGTCGGCTCGGGTCAGGCCAGCGTGGACTCGAACCTGGAGCCGCGATTCGGCAACTGCGCAAGGACGCGGTCGGGGAATGCGTCCACCGCGTTCTCGATGGCGAACCCACAAGCCTTGGGTGGCTCGCTGGAGTTGACGAACGACGGACAACTGCGCATCAAGGCGGGCGGCCTGCGCGGGACCTACGTGACGACGAGCCAGGGTGTCGTCAACCTCAGCGACGGCCCGGGTTGTTTCAACTCCGGCACGTTCAGCCAGGCCTTCGGCCCCATCCCCGTGGCGAGCGAGTTCGCCGACTTCCGCGGTTCGGACACCACCCTGGCCCTTCCCGACCGGGGGACCGTTGCCGCCGCCTCGTCCCAGTCGACGACGAACGCCTTCTCCTCGTCGAGCCTCTGCAGCCTCTTCCTGCGAGAGCATCTGCGGCAGCTGGAGCCGCGCCTGCTTTCGACCGAGCATGTCGTGTCCTGCGCCATGGCGACCACGCTGTCGTGGCAGCTCGTGCGCGAATAGAACGGAGAGGCACGGAGAGGCACGGAGAGGCAGGTGGGGGTCGACGGCCCTCCTGCGGTGATCGCGTCCAGCCGCGGGAGGTACAGCGGATGCCACCTGCGCGAACGGGCGCCGGGCACAGGCGCCACCTTCATCGACCGGCGACTTGCCATGCGAGCTGCGACCGGCGCCGCGGGCCGCAGAATGTGCCCATGCAGCGCATCGCATTCCACTTCGACGTCGTCTCGCCCTACGCCTGGCTGGCCTTCGATGCGCTGCCGCAGGCGCTGGAGGGCTGCTCCTACTGGGTCGAGTACCGGCCGGTGCTGTTCGCCGGCCTGCTGCGACACCATGGCCACAAGGGCCCGGCGGAGGTCGCGCCCAAGCGCGACTGGACCTACCGCCATGTCGCGTGGCTGGCCCAGCGCCAGGGCACGCCGCTGCAGCTGCCGGCGATGCACCCGTTCAACCCGCTGCCGCTGCTGCGGCTGGCCCTGGCCTGTGCGCCGGCCGGCGGCCTGCCGAACCGGCGTGTCGTCGAAGCCGTGTTCCGTCACGTCTGGGCCGCCGACGGCGCCGACCCGCTGGCCCCGGCTCGCCTGGCCGCGCTGACGCAGGCGCTGGCGCCGCTGCGCGACCCGGCCGCGGCGGAGGTCAAGGCCGAGTTGCGTGCGCTGACCGAGGCCGCCGTCGACGCCGGCGTCTTCGGCGTGCCGACGGTCGACCTCGGCGGCCGCCACTTCTGGGGCCTCGACGCGCTGCCGATGGTCGCCGGCCAGCTGCGCGGCGACGCCTGGTTCGTCGGGCCGGCCTGGGACGAGGCGGCGGCGCCGCGGCCGGGGGCAGCTCGCAAAGGGTAAACCCTGATCAATGGTGGTTGAGCTTGGTCAAAGCGCGTCTTATCATTTACCGACCGGTCGGTAAACAATGAGAATCGCTTGAACGCTGCTTCGGATCCATCCTCCCCCGCGACGCCGGCCGCCGCCCGGCCGGGTGCGCAAGAGCTCGCCGAGCGTGTGCGCGACGCGATGCTCGTCAACGACCGGGCGACGCGGGCCCTGGGCATCGAGGTCGTGGCCGTCGGGCCGGGCAGCGCGACGCTGACGATGCGCGTGCGCGAGGACATGCTCAACGGGCACGAGATCTGCCATGGCGGCCTCATCGCCACGCTGGCGGACACCGCCTTCGCCTACGGCTGCAATGCGTACAACGAGGTGACGGTGGCGTCGGGCTTCAGCATCGACCTCGTCGCCCCCGGTCGCCTGGGCGACCTGCTGACCGCCAACTGCCGAGAACAGAACAAGGCCGGCCGCACCGGCGTCTACGACATCGAGGTCGTGAACCAGCGCGGCGAGCGCATCGCGCTGTTCCGCGGCCGCAGCCACACGATGAAGGGTCGGCCGGTCGTCGCCTGACGCCGCACTCGACCGCCCGAGACAGACCCGAGGAGACGCCAAGCCCATGCCCGTCAAGCACCCCGCGCCCGGCGACCTGGAGCCGATCGAGACCGCCAGCCGCGACGAGCTGGCCTCGTTGCAGTTGCAGCGGCTGAAGAAGACGCTGCAGGCGGCCTACGACCATGTGCCGCACTACAAGGCCGCCTTCGACGCGCAGGGCGTGCATCCGGCGGACTGCAAGTCGCTGGCCGACCTCGCCAAGTTCCCGTTCACGACGAAGAAGGACCTGCGCGACAACTACCCCTTCGGCATGTTCGCCGTGCCGCGCGAGCAGGTGGTGCGCATCCACGCCAGCTCCGGCACCACCGGCAAGCCGACGGTGGTGGGCTATACCCAGCACGACATCGACACCTGGGCCGACCTGGTGGCGCGCAGCATCCGCGCCA